>NZ_JBLEBI010000045.1:0-41273 GCF_047340315.1 Streptomyces sp. AF1A | reverse complement strand
ACGGCACCGCGTCCGCCGCCGCCCCCGCCGGACCGCCCCCGGGCGGCACCGCCAAGAAGCCGAAGCGGGCCAAGCGCACCGGATGGCGGCGCGCCATCCCCACCTGGCGCATGCTGCTCGGCACCTTCGTGATGGGCGTGCTCCTGGTCATCGGCCTGTTCTTCCTCGGCTACTCCCTGGTCAAGATCCCGCCCGCCAACGCCCTCGCCACCAAGCAGAGCAACGTCTACCTCTACGCCGACGGCTCCCAGCTGGCCCACGACGGGCAGATCAACCGCGAGAACGTCAACCTCGCCCAGGTCTCCAAGGCCGCCCAGCACGCCGTCCTGGCCGCCGAGGACCGCGACTTCTACACCGAGTCCGCCGTCGACCCCGCCGCCATGCTCCGCGCCGCCTGGAACACCGCGACCGGCAAGGGCAAGCAGTCCGGCTCCACGATCACCCAGCAGTACGTGAAGAACTACTACCTGGCGCAGGAGCAGACGGTCACGCGCAAGGCCAAGGAGTTCTTCATCTCCATCAAGCTCGACCGCAACAAGTCCAAGGACGACATCCTCGAGGGCTACCTCAACACCAGCTACTTCGGCCGCAACGCCTACGGCATCCAGGCCGCCGCCCAGGCCTACTACGGCCGCGACGCCAAGGACCTCGACCCCGCCCGCGCCGCCTACCTCGCCGCGCTCGTCAACGCGCCCAGCGAGTACGACGTCGTCGCCCACCCCGAGAACAAGGCCGCCGCCGTCGCCCGCTGGAACTACGTGCTGGACGGCATGGTCAAGAAGGGCTGGCTCAGCGAGTCCCGGCGCGCCGGCATGAAGTTCCCCATGCCGAAGGAACAGACCGTCTCCGTCGGCCTGTCCGGCCAGCGCGGCTACCTCGTGGAGGCGGTCAAGCACTACCTGACCACCCACAACATCCTCACCGACGACCAGCTCGCCGCCGGCGGCTACCGCATCACCACCACCATCCAGAAGCACAAGCAGGACGCCTTCGTCCGGGCGGTGGACGACCAGCTGATCTCCAAGCTGGACAAGAAGCACAACAAGGTCGACACCTACGTCCGCGCCGGCGGCGCCTCCGTCGACCCCAGGACCGGCAAGGTCGTCGCCATGTACGGCGGCATCGACTACGTGAAGCAGTACACCAACGGCGCCACCCGCGGTGACTTCCAGGTCGGCTCCACCTTCAAGCCCTTCGTGTTCACCTCCGCGGTGCAGAACGGCTCCACCACCCAGGACGGCCGCACCATCACCCCGAACACCCAGTACGACGGCACCAACCAGCGCCCCGTCCAGGGCTGGAGCGGCGGCCCCTACGCCCCCCAGAACGAGGACCAGAAGTCGTACGGCCAGATCACCGTCAGCAAGGCGACCGACCTGTCCGTGAACGCCGTCTACGCGCAGATGGCCGTCGACGTCGGCCCCGCCAAGGTCAAGCAGACCGCGATCGACCTCGGCATCCCCGCCGACACCCCCGACCTCCAGCCGTACCCGTCGATCGCCCTCGGCACCGCCACCGCCAGCGTCCTCGACATGGCGGAGGCGTACGCGACGCTCGCCAACCACGGCAGGCACGGCACGTACACCCTGGTCGACAAGATCACCAAGGACAACACCGACGAGGTCAAGCTGCCCGACCAGCCCGTCAAGCAGGCCGTCACCCGCGAGGCCGCCGACACCACCACCTCCATGCTGCAGAGCGTCGTCGACAACGGCACCGCCACCGCGGCCCAGGCCGCGGGCCGCCCGGCGGCCGGCAAGACCGGCACCGCCGAGAACGACACCGCCGCCTGGTTCGCCGGCTACACCCCGAACCTGGCCACCGTCGTCTCCGTGATGGGCCAGGACCCGGTGACCGCCAAGCACATGCCGCTGTACGGCGCCCTCGGCCTGGCCCGCATCAACGGCGGCGGCGCGCCCACCCAGATCTGGGCCCAGTACACGCACGACGCGCTGCAGGGCACCTCCGCCCCCGACTTCGACCTGGAGCTGCAGCAGGGCGCCGACCAGCCCCAGCCGCCCAGCTCCGACGAGCCGAGCCAGCCCGCCACCATCGGCGGCCAGGACGACGGCGGCACCACGGGCACGCCCACCGGCGGCACCCCGACCGGCACCCCCACCGACGGCGGCGCCACCGGCACCCCCACCGACGGCGGCGTGACCACCGGAGGCGACACGACCGGAGGCGACACCACCGGAGGGGGCGCCCCCGGCGGCGGCACCACAGGCGGCACCACCGGAGGGGGCACCCCCGGCGGCGGCACGGACGGCGGCGGAGTCATCGGAGGCGGCACCCCCGGCGGCGGCACGGACGGCGGCACCACCACGGGCACGGCCGCCGGGCCGGGAGGCGGCGACCCCGCCGCCTGACGCCCCACCCGGCATCGAACCCGGCACAGGAACGACAGAAGGGCTGGTGACCACGGTCACCAGCCCTTCTCGGCCGCCGGATCAGAGGTACAGGCCGGTGGAGTCCTGCGATCCCTCGAACCGGTCCGCTGCCACGGCGTGCAGGTCGCGCTCGCGCATGAGGGCGTACGCCACGCCCCGCACCTCCACCTCGGCCCGGTCCTCCGGGTCGAACAGCACACGGTCCCCGGGCTCCACGGTCCGCACGTTCTGACCGACCGCGACGACCTCGGCCCAGGCCAGCCGCCGGCCGACCGCCGCCGTGGCGGGAATCAGAATGCCGCCCCCCGACCGCCGCTCACCCTCACCGGTCTCCTGCTTGACCAGAACCCGGTCGTGCAGCATCCGGATGGGCAGCTTGTCGTGCTGGGGGGTGCTCTGCTCGTTTCTGTTGGCGCTCACGCGTTGAACCTACCTGCCTCGCCGACGTCTGTACGCGCCCGGGTGACGGGCGTCTCAGCCTCTGCGTCGCCGGGTACCCAGGGCCAGCAGCCCCACCAGCCCGACCGCGACGAGCGCCACCGGCACGACCCGCTCCACCCGCAGCCCGCCGTCCTCGTCCACGAACTGCGCCCGGACGTCCGTGACCACCCGGTTGACCTGCACGTACGCCCGGCCCACGGTGTGGTCGAGGTTGGCGACGACCTTGGCCTTCGCATCACCGACGATCGTCTTCGGGTGCACCCGCATCCCGATCTCGTCGAGCGTCTCGGCCAGCACTTCGCGACGGCGCCTGATGTCCGCCTCGATCTGCGCCGGGGTTCTGGTGTCCGCCGTGTCCGCCACCGTACGGCCTCCGAAGTCTGCCGATGTCTGCTGATGCTCCGAACAGTCTGTCAGTTCACGCCCGCACCGCACCGCAAGGCCCCCCGGTTACGCTGGTCCGATGAGCGAGCGACTCCAGCCGGGGGACGTGGCCCCCGCCTTCACCCTCCCCGACGCCGACGGCAACGAGGTCTCCCTCTCGGACCACGAGGGCCGCAAGGTCATCGTCTACTTCTACCCCGCGGCCCTCACCCCGGGCTGCACCAAGCAGGCCTGCGACTTCACCGACAACCTCGACGTCCTGGCCTCCGCCGGCTACGACGTCATCGGCATCTCTCCCGACCCCCCGGAGAAGCTCGCCAGGTTCCGCGAGAAGGAGTCCCTCAAGGTCACCCTCCTCGCCGACCCCGACAAGAAGATCACCGAGGCCTACGGCGCCTACGGCGAGAAGAAGAACTACGGCAAGACCTACCTGGGCGTCATCCGCTCCACGATCGTCGTCGACGAACACGGCAAGGTCGAACGAGCCTTCTACAACGTCCGCGCCACGGGCCACGTGGCCAAGATCATCAAGGACCTGGGGATCTGAGAGCCCGCACCCAACGTCGGCGGCCCGCCCCGGAACGACCCGGGGGCGGGCCGCTTCTCCGTTCCCGAACGTGACGGTCCGACCACCGGTTCGTTACTCCGCACGCGCACAGCAGCCGCAAGATCAAGGCGTACGGGATCGACACCTCGCACTTCACTGCCCGAACTGTCACGCGATCACCAGCACCTGGTGCCGAGGAGGGCGGCGAGCAGCTCGCCGCGACCAGTAAAGTAGGCGAGGCTGAGGGCCCGTACCCCAGCTGGCAAGAGGGCGCCGGTTTAGATCCGGTGTGTCGTGGGTTCGAGTCCCACCGGGCCCACAGGGAAAAGAGGCCCCGCACCTTGCTTTCAAAGGTGCGGGGCCTCTCCGTAAGGCTCAGCCCAACAACTCCCGCACCACCGGCACCAACGCCCGGAACGCCTTCCCGCGGTGGCTGATCGCGTTCTTCTCGGCCGGGGTCAGTTCGGCGCAGGTGCGCGTCTCGCCCTCCGGCTGGAGGATCGGGTCGTAGCCGAAGCCGTTCGTGCCGGCCGGGGCGTGCCGCAGCACACCGGTCAGCCGGCCCTCGACCACCCGCCGGCGTCCGTCCGGCAGGGCGAGGGCCGCCGCGCAGGCGAAGTGGGCGGTGCGGTGTTCCTCGGCGATGTCGGAGAGCTGGGCGAGGAGGAGGTCGAGGTTGGCCTGGTCGTCGCCGTGGCGGCCGGACCAGCGGGCGGAGAAGATGCCGGGGGCGCCGCCGAGGACGTCGACGCAGAGGCCGGAGTCGTCGGCGACGGCGGGCAGGCCGGTGGCCTGGGCGAGGGCCTGCGCCTTGAGCAGGGCGTTCTCGGCGAAGGTGACGCCGGTCTCCTTGACGTCGGGGATCTCGGGGAAGGCGTCGGCGCCGACGAGTTCGTGGGGGAGGCCGGCTTCGGCCAGGATGGCCCTCAGCTCGGTGATCTTTCCGGCGTTGCGGGTGGCGAGGATCAGGCGGGTCATGCCGCCAGTATTCCTCGCGCCGCGCTCACAGCTGGGCCTGGCCCGCGCCCTCGAGGGTGTGCAGGTCGAAGACCTCGGCCATCTTGCGGAAGCCCAGGTCGCTGGGGTGGAGGTGGTCGCCGGAGTCGTAGTCCGGGCGCAGCCTGCGCGGGTCGTAGGGGTCGCGGAGGGCCGTGTCGAAGTCGGCGACGGCGTCGTAGACGGTGCCGGCGCGGATCTGGGCGTTGACCTGCCGGCGGACGGCGTCCCGGGCGGGGGTCCAGCCGGGGTGGCCCCGGAAGGGCATGAGGGTGGTGCCGACGGCCTTGAGGCCGTGGGCGTGGGCCTGGCGGACGAGGGTGCGCAGGCCGGCGGTGATGCGGTCGGGGTCGGCGAGCCGGGGGTTGCGCAGGATGTCGTTGATGCCGAGGTCGATGACGACGACCTTGACGTTGGTGCGGGAGAGCGCGTCGCGGCCGAAGCGGCCGAGCCCGCTCTGGTTCTCGGCGGGCCGGCCGAGTCCGTCGGCGAGGACCTGGTTGCCGCTGATGCCCTCGTTGACGACGCTGTAGCGGGGCAGGCGCTGCCCGTTCTCGAGGGCGGTGCGCAGCCGGTCGCCGAGGATGTCGGGCCAGCGGTGGTTGGCGCCGGTGGTGGAGGTGATGCCGTCGGTGATGGAGTCGCCGAAGGCGACGACGGTGCCGTCGGCCTCGTTGCTGAGCACGTCCAGGGCGGTCAGGTAGCGCCAGTAGGACGTCTGTTGGGTGTAGGGCGCTCCGGTGGGGTCCTGGGTGACGTCGCCGGTGGCGGCGTAGGAGATCTGCTGGGCGTGGGGGTGGTAGGTGACCGGTCCCGAGGGGGTGGGGGAGTAGGTGGTGACGAGGACGTCGCTGTCGTGGGGTACGGCGAGGTGTACGGCGTCGCTGACGATCTGTTCGCCGGCGGGTATGACGACGGTGGTGCCGCTGTTGAAGGTGAGGCGGCGCATGGTGGCCGCGTCGGCCGCGGCGGTGCCGTCGCCGGCGGAGAGCGCGATGGTGGCGTCGGTGATGGTCAGCGGTGTCTGGCCGTAGAGGTTGGACAGGGTGATCCGGGCGCTGGTGCCGCCGGTGTCCGCGTGGACGACGTTGCGGACGGAGCGGCCCGCCATGCCGGTGGTCTCGGTGCCGGGTTCGCCGCCGACGGGTGCGGTGGACCAGGCGCCGACCCAGGTGCCGGTGGAGGCCGGGGCGGCGGAGGAGTCGCGAGGGGCGCGGTTGCCGGTGAGGGTGCTGCCGGGGGTGCCGCGGTCGGCCGCCACGGTGAGGTAGATGGCCGCGCAGACGGCCACGACCAGCGCGACGAGTGCGCTCAGCAGGGCGCGGTACTTCGCGGGGCGTATGCCCGCACCGCCGTCATGACGCTCGGTCACTCTTGTGTTGTTCTCCTCGGGCGACGGGAGCCCGGGGCTCCGATCTTGGTGTGCCCATGATGCGTCATGGGCCGGGGAGCCCTGACAGGGCCCTGCCCAGTTCTCCGTTCGGACAGACGCCGGGAACTCCTGTTCCGTTCCGGGAGTCGCTCAGGAAGGGACAATTGTGTGCGGGATCACCGAACGGGTGGAGCTGATGGAACCTACCGAGACGGGAACAGCGGGGCGGCCGGTGTCGTACCGCACCATGACGGCGTTCACCCCGGCCGACGAGGAGCGCCGGCGCGGTGTGCGGCGGATGAAGCTCACCGCGGCGGGGCTGCTGCTGTTCGTGGCGGTGGTGTACGTCCTGGCCAAGCTGGCCGCGCACGCGGGTGCCGGGCCGTGGGCGGAGTATGTGGCCGCCGCCTCGGAGGCGGGCATGGTGGGTGCGCTGGCGGACTGGTTCGCGGTGACCGCGCTGTTCCGGCACCCGCTGGGCCTGCCGATTCCGCACACGGCGATCATCCCGACGAAGAAGGACCAGCTGGGCATCTCGCTGGGCGAGTTCGTGGGGGAGAACTTCCTCTCCCAGGACGTCGTGCGGCAGCGGTTGCGCGCGGTGGGCATCGGCAGCCGGCTGGGTGCCTGGCTGGCCGAGCCGGAGCACGCGGACCGGGTGACGGCGGAGCTGGCGACGGCGCTGCGTGGTGCGCTGACGGTGCTGCGGGACTCCGATGTGCAGGCGGTGGTGGGTGAGGCGATCACCCGGCGGGCGAATGCGCAGGAGATCGCGCCCGGCATAGGCAAGATGCTGGAGAAGATCGTCGCGGACGGCGGGCACAAGCGGGCGGTCGATCTGGTGGTCTCTCGTGCGCACGACTGGCTGGTGCTGCACGGTGACAGCGTGATGGACGCGGTGCAGGGCGGTGCGCCGGGCTGGACTCCGCGGTTCGTGGACCGGAAGGTCGGCGAGCGCGTGTACAAGGAGCTGCTGCGGTTCTGCGCGGAGATGCGGGACATGCCTTCGCATCCGGCGCGCGGCGCGCTCGACCGGTTCCTCACGGACTTCGCCTCGGATCTGCAGTCCGACACGGAGACGCGGGCGCGGGTGGAGCGGCTGAAGGGGGATGTGCTGGGCCGGGGCGAGGTGCAGGACCTGATCGCGTCGGCGTGGACGGCCGTACGGTCGATGATCGTGGCCGCGGCGGAGGACGAGCGCAGTGAGCTGCGGCTGCGGCTGCGGGCGGCGCTGCTGTCGCTGGGCGCGCGGATGGCGAGTGAGCCGAAGGTGCAGGAGAAGGTCGACAGCTGGGTGGAGGGCGCGGCGGTGCACGTGGTGACGACGTACCGCGGGGAGATCACCTCGCTGATCACGGACACGGTGGCGGGCTGGGACGCCGAGCACACCACCCGGAAGATCGAGGCGCACATCGGCCGCGATCTGCAGTTCATCCGGATCAATGGCACGGTGGTGGGGTCACTGGCGGGGCTGCTGATCTTTGCGGTGTCGCGGGCGCTGGGTGCCTGACACGGCGTGATTCCGCGGGACGCGGGCACCCGTCTTGCCGTCCCCGTGCGTGCGGGGACGTCCTTCGCCGAGGAGGGAGCCCATGGCCGCAGCGCAGACGCCGGCACCGGAGGCCGGAAAGCCCGGTACACCTGCCGGATCGCCCGGGGAGCCGGGCGGGGCCGGCCGGACGATCGTCACCGACATTCCCGCCCGGCTGGACCGCCTGCCCTGGTCCCGCTGGCACTGGACGATCGTGATCGGCCTGGGCACGGTGTGGATCCTGGACGGCCTGGAGGTCACGGTCGTCGGGAACATCGCCGGCCGGCTGGCCGAGCCCGGCAGCGGGCTGGCGATCACCTCCGGGCAGATCACCGGTGTGGCCGCCGCGCTGTATGTGGCGGGCGCGTGTACGGGCGCCCTGTTCTGGGGCCGGCTGACCGACCGCTTCGGCCGCAAGAACCTCTTCATGATCACCCTGATGGTGTATCTGACGGCGACGGCTTTGACGGCGTTCTCCTGGCAGGCCTGGTGGTTCTTCCTGTTCCGCTTCCTGACCGGTTTCGGCATCGGCGGTGAGTACGCGGCGATCAACTCCGCGATCGACGAGCTGATCCCCGCGAAGTACCGGGGCCGGGTCGACCTGATCATCAACGGCAGCTTCTGGCTGGGCGCGGTCGGCGGGTCGCTGCTGTCGATCGTGGCGCTGAACACCGGCCTGCTGCCCGCGAACATCGGCTGGCGCCTGACGTTCGCCCTCGGGGCCGTTCTGGCCCTGGTCATCCTGCTGGTACGGCGGCACGTCCCGGAGAGTCCGCGGTGGCTGCTGATCCACGGCAGGGACCGGGAGGCGGAGGAGATCGTCACCGGCATCGAGCGGCAGGTGGCGGCGGAGCGGGACGGGGCGCTGCCCGAGCCGGAGGGCGACGGGCTGGAGATCCACCAGCGCAAGAGCGTGAGCTTCCGGGAGATCGCCCGCACGGTCTTCGGCCGGTACCGCAGGCGGGCCGTGCTCGGATTCTCCCTCTTCATCGGCCAGGCGTTCCTGTACAACGCGATCACCTTCGGCTTCGGCGCGATCCTGACCAAGTTCTTCGACGTGCCGGCCGACCGCACCGGCTACTACTTCGCGGTGATCGCGATCGGCAACTTCTGCGGTCCGCTGCTGCTCGGCCACCTCTTCGACACGGTCGGCCGCCGGGTGATGATCTCCTCGACGTATCTGCTGTCGGGTCTGCTGCTGTTCGGTACGGCGTGGCTGTTCGACCGCGGCTCGCTGAGCGCGGTCACCCTCACGGCGTGCTGGTGCGTGGTGCTGTTCTTCGCCTCGGCGGGCGCCTCCAGCGCCTATTTGACGGTGTCGGAGATCTTCCCGATGGAGACGCGGGCGATGTCCATCGCCTTCTTCTACTCCCTCGGCACGGCGGCCGGCGGCATCAGCGGCCCGCTGCTGTTCGCCGACCTCACCGGCACGGGCAAGGTCGGCGACACCGTGCTGGCGTTCTCCATCGGCGCGGCCCTGATGTGCGCGGCCGGCCTGGTCGCGGCGGCTCTGGCGGTACGGGCGGAACGCCGCTCCCTGGAGGACATCGCCCGTCCGCTGACGGCGGTGGCCGGGCGGGCCAAGGAGGCGGCCACGGGTGCCCGCCCGTCGTCGTCCGGCCGCTCTTCGGGCACGCAGGGGCCTACGGCGCCCCCGGCGGCGAGCAGGCCGTAGGGGCGGGTGTCACGCCCCGGTGCTGGAGCCGGGGCGCACGATCATCAGGACGGTCACGGTGGCCCACAGGAGGTTGAACAGCCCGGTGGTCATGCCGAGCCGCGCGGCGAGCCGGGCGGTGCCGTCGCCGTCCCGGCGGGGGGTGGGGTCGTTCTGCGGCGGGGCGGTGCTGTCACCCCTGTTCTCGCGCGGGGCGGTGGCGTCGTTCTGCGGGGTGCTGTCACCCGTGTTCTCGCGCAGGGCGGCGGCGTCGGCGTCGTCACCGACGAGGGCGTGCTGGGCGGGCAGCACCAGCGCGGCCAGGACGAGGGCGGCGAGGGCGGTGAGCACGATCGACGCGATCAGCCAGGCGCTGCCGAGCACGTGCATCTCGCTCGCGGTGGCGAACCCGAAGACGGGGACGACGACGCCGACGAGGGCGTAGACCCGGCAGATCCGGTGCAGCAGCCGCAGTGTCCCGGCGGCGCCCTCGTCGTCCGGTGCGGCGAGCGCCCGGCGCGCGGCGGGCGGGAACATGCTGGCGGCGACGGTCACGGGCCCGACGGCGACGATCGCGGCGAGGACGTGGACGGCGAGGAGGAACTTGGTCACGGCGGCGACCGTATGCGGCCGGCCGATCATGCAGAAGCGGCGAGACTGCCAGGACCCAACGGATTCTCGCCAGCCGATGCGCCGCTTCCGTCGTACGACACCCCCACCGTTGGCGGTTTCCCGTCGTACCCCTACGCTCTCGCCATGCACACCGTGGCCGTACTGGCGCTGGACGGCGTCATCCCCTTCGATCTCTCCGCCCCCATCGACACCTTCGGCTGGGCACGGCTGCCCGACGGCCGGGCGCCGTACCGGGTGCGGGTGTGCTCCGTGCGCGAGGAGGTGAGCGCGGGCGCCTTCACCGTGCGGGCCCCCTACGGCCTCGACGCGCTCGCGGAGGCCGACACGATCATCCTGCCGGGCGTGGCGGAACCGCCGCGGACGCTGCCGGCCGGGGTGGCCGAGGCCCTGCGCGCGGCGGCGGCGAACGGTACGCGCATCGCCTCGATCTGCGTCGGCGCGTTCCTGTTCGCGGCGACGGGCCTGCTCGACGGCCTGCGCGCGACGACGCACTGGCGGGCGGCGGGGCAGCTGGCGGCGAGCTACCCGGCGGTGACGGTGGACCCGAACGTCCTCTACGTCGACAACGGCCAGTTCCTGACCTCGGCGGGCGCGGCGGCGGCCCTGGACATGTGCCTGCACATGATCCGCAGGGACTTCGGCTCCGCCGTCGCCGCGCATGCGGCCCGGATGTCCGTGATGCCGCTGGAACGGGAGGGCGGGCAGGCCCAGTTCATCGTCCACGACCTGCCTCCGGCCCCGGCGGGCGCGACGCTGGAGCCGCTCCTTCAGTGGCTGGAGGACCACTGCGCCCGCGATCTCACGCTGGACGAGATCGCGGCCAAGGCGGGGATGAGCACCCGCACCCTCAACCGCCGCTTCCGCGAGCAGACGGGTACGACACCGCTGCAGTGGCTGCACCGGGCGCGGGTGCGGCGCGCCCAGTACCTGCTGGAGACGACGCCGTACCCGGTGGAACGCATCGCCGCCCAGGCGGGCTTCGGCTCCCCGACCGCCTTCCGCGAGCGCTTCCGCCGGGTGGTGGGCACGAGTCCGCAGGCATACCGCAAGGCGTTCCGGGAGGAGACCCCGGCCGGGGGCCGGGCCGCCTCGTGACGCGGAGTTCCGGCCGGGGCGTCCTGGCCGGGGGTCCACCGTGATCGCCGCAGGCTCATGCCGCCGTCAGTCCGGGAATCCGCGGCCGGCGCTCACTTCTCGCGTCTCGCGGTGAGGCACAGCCCGGGCCCGGCTCACGCCTTGCGGTCGGCGACGGCCCAGGAGGCGAGGGCGACGGCGCCGGCGACGCCGAACACGGACGGCCAGGCGCCGACCTTCTTGGCCAGCGGGTGGGATCCGGCGAACGCGGCGACGTACGCGGCGGTCAGCGCGCCCGCGGCCTTCCCGCCGGCCTGCCGGCGCCACTGCTGGGCCGCGGCGGCCCCCGCGACGGCCAGGACGGCCCCGCCGAGCTGCCGCTTCTTCGTCCAGCGGGCGACGCCGTAACCCCCGACGAGCCCGCTCGCGGCGACGACCGCGCTGGGAACCCTGGCCATGTGTGCCTCCTCGTATCCCTTATGTCTGCCCTGAGGCTAACCACGGGCCGCCGGGCATCCAGAACCTGAGTCGAGGCTTGTCAAGTTTCCGGACCGGAGTTATATAAGAAGTCGTAGGGCATCGCACAACCACCCTGGACGAAAGGAGTGACCCGTGATGCTCATGCGCACCGACCCCTTCCTCGAGCTGGACCGACTCGCGCAGCAGGTCTTCGGCAACGCCGCCCGTCCGTCCGCGATGCCGATGGACGCCTACCGCTCCGGGGACGACTTCCTCGTCCACTTCGATCTCCCCGGAGTCGACCCCGAGTCCATCGAGCTGGACGTCGAGCGCAACGTCCTCAACGTGCGCGCCGAGCGCCGCAGCCCGGCCCCCGAGGGCACCGACATGGTCGTCGCCGAGCGGCCCACGGGCACCTTCACCCGCCAGCTCTTCCTCGGCGACACCCTCGACGTGGACCGGATCGACGCCTCGTACGAGGCCGGCGTCCTGACCCTGCGCATCCCGGTGGCCGAACAGGCCAAGCCGCGCCGCATCCAGATCACCGGCGGAGACGCCGGCCGCAAGGAGATCAGCGGCTGACGCGGCCCCGACCACGGGTGTCCGCCCGCCGTCGCATCCGCGCGTCCCGAGGCCCGAGCGGGGCCCGGGACGCCGCGGCGTGCCCGCCGCGGCGCGAGGCGACGACCGCCCGGCGCGCACGGAACAAGCCGCCGCACTTGGCCGAACTCCCGCTCATGCCTGCCGCATTACCGGGTACCGGGCTTCCGGTGCCCAGACGTGTCCCGGAGAAGGAGCCAGCACGATGACCGTGACGACCCCGCAGCCGAGAGCCACCGTCCCCGCCCCGTCCCCGTCCCTGCGCCCCCGCGCCCACGAAGCGGCGCAGGACACCGGCTGGCTCGAACTGACGGACGCCGTACGCGAGGCCGGCCAGTACACGACGCGGGCCGAGGCGGAACGCGTCACCCGCATCGTCCTCTCCGCCCTCGGCGGCCACGTGACCGGCGACGAACGCGTGGAGCTCGCGCAGAGCCTGCCGCGCGAGGCCGGCCGCGTGATCGCCTCCCAGATCCCCGCGACGCACCCCCTGACCGCGCGCGAGTTCGTCGAGTCGGTGGCGACCCGTATCGAGGGCTCCACCCCGGCGACGGCCCGCTGGGACGTCAGCTCCGTCCTCAGCGTCCTGTCCGACCACATCGGCGAGTCCCTGACGAACCGCCTCCTGGCTCAACTCCCGCCGGGCTACGCCCTCCTTTTCGGCCGGGCGGACCTGGCACCGACGGCGTAGGCCGTACGACGCCCCGGGCGCCGCACCTGCCCCTGCGGCGGGCGGCGCCCGGCGGAGGTCACCTCGCTCAGACCCGGTCCAGCGAGCGATGAGGCCCTGCGGGAAGCTCCACCCCGATGCCGTCTCCGGGCCGTACGACACCACCGGTCCGCACGACGCCCATGATCCCGGCCTTGCGCACCAGGCGCCCGTCCTCCGCGCGCGCCACCACCTGCTTCAGCAGTCCGTGCTGAAAGCCGTCGATCTGCGCGCAGGGATTCCGCAGCCCGGTCACCTCGACCACGGCCTCGTCCCCGATCCGCAGCAACGTCCCCGTGGGCAGCCCGAGCAGATGGATCCCCCGCGTGGTGATGTTCTCCCCGAGCTCCCCGGGCCCCACCCGGAACCCGGCCTCCCCGACCTCCTCGAACAACTCCTCGTGGATGAGGTGCACCTGCCGCAGATTCGGCTGCGTCGGATCCTGCCGCACCCGGGACCGGTGCTTGACCGTCACCCCGGCATGCACATCCCCCTCCACCCCGAGCCCCGCGAGCAGCCTGATGCTCTCCCGGTTCGGCTTGGTGAAGGAGTACACCTCGTGACGACTGACAGCCACGACCGTCGCGCTCACGCGGACCCCCGTTCTCGTTCGGCGACTGTGATCCACGGCGAGCCTAGCCGCCCCGGCACGGCCGATGAACGGTTCCGAGCCGCCTGAGTGGACGCTGCGGAACCGCGCCCCACGGGCGAACCGTGAAGGCCACGACCCGGAAGGCGGCCGGACCGCCGAACAGGGCCGGCCACCCGCCTGAGCTGCGGTGCTGTCGGAATGTTCCTCGAGGGCCGACGGCGCCCTGCGACCTGCGATCTCACGCCGGCGCAGGCGCAAGGCCGGGCATCCGTGGATGGCGCAGCAGCTGCTCCCCCTCACGGACAGACAGCCTGAACGTCTCAGGTCCAGGTCGGCCGCAGGCGTCGAAGGCCCCCAGGACGTCCTCGACCCGCTCCCACAGCCTCACCGGCCCGGCCTCGCGCACGTCCCACCCGGACTCACCCGGGGTGAGGGAGGCGGCAGAACCGCTGACGACGTCGACCAGGACGACGACGTTCTTGGCGGTGGTCATCTGCGCGTACGGGACGGCGCATTGGGCGAGGTAACGCAGGTGGAAGGCCTCCGCGGTCGAGGCTGTGATCCGCTCGGGACCGTACAGAGCCGGTCGGGCCTTCTCGGGCAGCCCGGCGATCCAGTGGGCGGGGTTCCCGAAAGCCGGAGCCGCGTGGACACGGGCGGACATGAAGGAGACCGTGCCCGGGAGCAGCGGCCCCTCGGCGGTGCCGTCCGCGGCGACGGTGAGCAGAACGCGGGCGTAGCCGTACAACCAGCCCGACAGAGTCAGCAGGATCTTCCCACCCGGCCGGGTCTGCGCGATGAGAGCGGGCGGCACGGCGCGGAAGGAGCAGGCCGCCACGACGCGGTCGAAACACGCCTCGGGCCAGTAGCCGTACAACCCGTCGGCCACGGCCAGCGTGGGCGTGTATCCGCAGCCGTACAGCGCGCCCGCCGCCGTCTCGAGCCGCTTCGGGTCCACATCGATGCTCGTGACGTCGGCGGAGCCGAGGCGCTCACAGGCCAGCGCGGTCGAGTAGCCGCTCCCGGTACCGACCTCCAGCACGGTGTGACCTTCCGCGACCTCGGCGTCGGCCCACATGCGCAGGACCAGTGAGGGCAGCGTGGACGATGAGGTGGGAGCCCCGCCATGCCGTATCCGAGGCGCCGACCAGTCGGGTTCCTGGTCGTCGAACTGCGTGATCAGCGTGCTGTCGGAATAGGCAGCCAACAGCCAACGGCCGTAGTCGACCTCGGCGGTGATGGGCTCCCACACCGTCAACCCGTGCTCGTCGGGCTCCTGCGCGGGAAGGTAGAAGCCGGGAACGAACCGGTGCCGGGGCACGGTCATGACTGCCGTCCGCCAGGCGGGATCACCCAGTACGCCGCTCTTCTCAAGCGCTTCCGTCATCGCCTCGCGCAGACGGGTCGCGTCGGCATCAGGGTCCGCAGGCATCATCCTGGGCTCCGTTCTCCTCCATGCTCAAAATGTCGGCAAACGCCTCGGCGATGGCGGGGGCGTCCGGAAGCCATCCCCACTGCCCGTTCGGGTTGCACTCGATGGCCCACCAGTTCTCCGGATCGTCCCCGGGACCGGTGAGGGCGAAGTCGAAGCACCCGAAGACGAGACCGAACGAGGCCACGTAGCTGTGAAGAGCGCTGCGGATGGAAGCCGGTACGGCCACGGGAGTGTGGACCAGCCTGTTCCAGTCCCCCCGTCGCCAGTCCAACGCGCCACCCGGCGCGGTGATCAACTGGGCGAAGACCTGCCGGCCGACGACCGTCACCCGCACGTCACCGGTCTTCGGAATCTCGGCCTGGAAGAGATGCGCGGTCACGACGACCGTCTCGTCCAGGGCGCGCGGATCGATCCGCTGGGTCCAGATCGCACCGGCCCGCCCGTCCTCGCCGGGAGGAAGCCCCCGGAAGGTCTTGTAGACGACGTGCTCCTGGCCGGCGGCGAACTTGCGTGCCTCCTCCGGGTCGTTGGTGATGAGAGTCGGCGGGACCCGCAGGCCAAGAGCCGCGAAGCGCTGAAGCTGGGCCGGCTTGAAGTCCGCACGCGCCACCGCGGCAGGGTGGTTGACATACACGACGCCGTGCAGCCCACCGAGCACTCCACCGAGACCGTGCCGCGCCTCGGCGATGACGAAGTCCCGCAACTGCTGTGTCAGATGCCCGCGACCGGCCGAGTAAGGGCTGGGACGGCGCCAGTAGACCGATGCCACGTCCGCCACCTCAACCTCGCGGGTCGAGGTGCGGAGCCGCCCACCCCAACCCGGCCGTTCCGGGCCCAGGCGAAACCCGAACACGAGACCGGGCCCGATGTCTGCGGGGTCGATGCGAACAACGCGCACGTCTCTCTCGTTCAACGCCTCGATGACCCGGTCCGCGGTCAGGTCCTCCAGCGCGGTGACGACCAGTACGGTGGAGCCCATCGCTCAGTCCGACTCGTAGTCGGTGGTGTGGTCGTCCTGCGTCTGCGTCTGCGGCTGCTGTCCGTCGCCACCGCCGGACACCGAGGCCGTACCCGTCGTCCTGGACGTTCCGTGCTTGCCCATCTCGACCACCTGACCGGTGTCGTCCGTGTACCGGGCGGTCTGCGTGACGGGGTCCAGGACCACCGAGACGTACGGGGGAGGCCCGACGGGCAGCCGGTCGGTCACGAGGCGCATGGCCCACGGTGCGTCATGAGGTGGGGTATCGGGCTCTTTGGCCACGAGTAGAGCGCCCTGGTGACCGAAGAGATCCGTTGCCCTGCTCAGCTGCGCCCTGATCTGACTTGCCATTTACCGTGCTCCTCTCGCCACCGAACTGCGTGCGGACAACGCTAGGAACGCGCAGGTAGCGTCTCCAGGGATGTGCGCGAACTTGCACGTCGTCACGCGTACGAGGCAATGGCGGAGGTGATCAACGCGCGGGCGGGTGCACCATGAGCGGCCAAGTCGGTGAGAGCCGAGAAGGTACGGGCATAGGTGCCGACTTCGTAGGGCTGGGTGATGGTCAGGAAGGCGGAGACGAGTTCCACGTTGACCTGTTCGTCATCGAAGATCCAGAAGTCTTCGACGGGCCAGAGCGCTGTGCGGTCTGCGCTCAGCGGAATCACCCCGAGGCTGACGTTGGGCAGTGTGGCGAGCGACAGCAGATGACCGAGCTGGCCGGCCATCGTCTCCGGGCCTCCGATTCGGTGCCGTAGCGTGCTCTCTTCCAGGATCACCGCGAAGCGGCGCCTTCCGTCGTGCAGCAGGCGTTGTTTGTTCACGCGTACCTGGACGGCCGCCTCCAGGTCGTCGGGCACTGCGCGTCGGTCACGAATGGATCTGAGCAATGCCTCGATGTACGCACGGGTCTGGAAGGGCCCCGGTATCAGCCACGACGAGTAGGCCCGGAAATGTCGTGTGCGCTCCCACAGAGGGATCACCGACTCCTGCGCCCGGCGCAGCCCGGAACGCTCCATGCGCTGCCACTCCACATAGGCACCGTCGATGTTCCGGGCCGTGGCGATGAGGTCTGCCGTCTGCTCGTCCGCCCCACAGTGAAGCGTGTACATCCGCACGTCGTCGTCGGACGGCGCCGTACGGCCGTTCTCGATACGGCTGCACTTGCTCTCGTGCCAACCCGCCCGAGAAGCAAGCTGCCGCGCGGTCAGGCCGGAGTCCTTCCGGATTTCCCGCAGGCGCTTTCCCAAGGCCTCTCGGGCTTGTTGGACGCTGGATGACGAAGCCACGACGACTGTCCGGTGCCCTGTCAGTGCAGTCGGTAGTGCTCGTGCGGAACCGCTCGGTCCCACACAGCGGCGAAGGCCGAGGCACACAACCGCACGACAGCGGGGTCGGTGACCAGCTCCATGCCCGTCATCGTGCCGTCACCGGCGAAGTGGTTGAACAGCACGGACGCGTCGTCGAACAGCCAGAAGTCGTTACCCGGCAGAGCCAGAGCGGAAGCCTGTCTGCGGGGCAGCCAGCGGACGTCTTCACCGGCTTTGACGTTGTGCATGCTGGTCAGGTCGTACTCGTAGCGGATGTAGGGCGAAGCGGGCTCGGAGACGATGCGAGCCCGTTGCACGGACACACCTCTGGCTACCGCGGTGGAGACCAACTCGATCCACCAGGGCCAGCGCTCTGCCGGATCGAACCGCTCACCCGCAACCCACTCCCGATAGTCCTCGTCGAGGGCGTACGCATCCCGCATCTCGAGGTGGCGGGCGCTCTGCCGGGCCGAGTGGAACAGGTCCTCAATCGCCGGCTCGGCCACCACCGTTCACCTCCAGGAAGAACTGCGTCATGCGCCGGGGGAACTCGATCACGGTTTCATGATCGGGGATGTCCAGCTCAGCCAGCCGAGCGGGGTCCGTGACACGCCAGCCCTGGAGGATGTAGTTCCCCGTCTCGTCGTCCAGGTACACGGTCGGGGAGCCGTTGTTGGGACTCTCGGGGTCCTTGCCCAGCCGGTGCAGGGTCATCTGCCCTCCGCGATGGTGAGTGACGAGCGACGTGACCAGGCTTGCGCCGACCGAGTACGGGGCGCCAGCGACTTGCACGGACTTCTACGGGCGCAGGAGTGACAAGGCGAGCTGCCTGTTGACGGGCCGGCCGCTGTCCAGCCGAGTCGTGAGTCACCGAAGCAGGTGGTCCGCCTTGCCTGCCTTGATGTCGCGAATGAGGACGCGCAACGCATCCCGGCTGTCGACGATGAAACGGTCCTCCTGACCGTGGACCGCTATGTATGCCCTGCCGGCCTGGTCGGTCCCTATACGGAAGCAGGAATTCCCTTCGCCGCAGAACGGCTCTTCCCAGTTGATCTCGGACATTGGGCCTCCCTCAGAGTTCACGTCCCATGGAGTGGATGAAGTCTCTTGACTCGGCAGGCGGCAGTGCGAGTTCCTCCATCCGGTCCAAGTGAGAACCGTATTTGGCCAACTCCCCTTCTCCGTATAGAAAGTCGGGGCCGTGAGAGTTGTCGATCTGGACGGTGTCGAGCTGCTTCGTCGGTCCCTCCGCGTAGAGCACCGTCTGTCCGGCACCGGGGAACGCGCCCTTGGTGAACGGGAGAGCGAGCACGGTCACGCCCTCCATCTCCGAGAGCTCGAGCAGGTGCTCCAGTTGCGCCCGCGCCACCTCGCGACCTCCGAACTGCATGCGAAGGGCAGCCTCGTGCACGATCCCGACGAACGGCGCCTTGGTGGCGTCGTTGAGCACCTCCTGCCGGCGGGCGCGATGAGCCAGTCGCATCGCCACCTCGTGCTCGGGCAGGCCGGGGAGCACGGCACGGAAGACTGCGAGCGCATAGTCGGTCGTCTGAAACAGACCGGGGATGTGCACGGTGCATGCTGCGCGCATGCGAGTGGCCCGTGCCTCCAATTCGGCGATGTCCAGCATGCCTTGGGGCAGAGCGCCTCGATACTGCTCCCACCAGCCCTGGGCGGGCGAAGCCATCTCGACCAAGGCCTCCACATACGTCTCGTCGTGGCAGTGGCAGTGCTGAGCCAGGGTGCGCAGGCGCTCCTCGCTGATGTTCCGGACCCCGGACTCCATGTACGAGATCTTTCCGCGATCGACGCCGAGGAGGTTGGCTGCCTGCTCTGCGGACATGCCTGCTGCCATCCGCATCCTGCGCAGCTCGTGACCGAGGCGCTTCTGCCGCTGAGTGGTGACTGCCTTCGGGGGCATGCCGATCCTTCCATGTGCGCTCGGACGGCAGTCTGCCCTGTGGAGGCGCACCAAGCCACGATCGAGCTAATTTGCCGAGATGGATGGCAAATTTACCCCACGCTCTTCTAGCTTGAGCAACGAGCACAAGCGTGGCGAGCAGAAGTGCATCGCGCATGCCTGCCTGATCCTTCCTGCCCTGGGAGAGGTGGGCCTGCGCCAGGGCGACAGGCCACTGCTTTCCGACGCGACACACGACGATCGGCCGGAGAAGGAGTCGGACATGGATTGCAGCGCGTGTACGCCGAGACGCCCCTGGGAGCTGCCATTCCTCGCCATGCCGGAGGAGGTCGCCCCACTTCGACGCGTTCTGAGGACCCACCTGAGGCTCTGGGGCTTGTCAGAGCTGATCGAGACGGCTCAACTCTGCGTCAGCGAGCTGGTTTCCAATGTGATCAGGCATGTGGGACCGGGAACGCCGGCGACTTTGGCCGTCTCGATGCACGGCACGTACCTGCGGATGGAGGTGCATGACCCCGACACGCGCGCCTTACCGACGCTGGTCGACTCAGCTGATGACGCGGAGACGGGGCGTGGCATGGCACTTGTCGCTGCCAGCGCCGAGCGCTGGGGTGTTCAGATCTCGCCTGAGAACAAGGTCACTTGGGTAGAACTCGCAACTTCTTTGAGCGCGCCAAGTGGTCACAGCAGGAACGTGCACGTCGATAGAGCTGAAGGCGTGCTTCGAGCTTATGGCGTGGTGGCAGCGCACCCAGTGGCGTCAAGAAGGATGAGGGTCGCCGCTGCGACGGCTGCCGCGATCGAGGCCATTGTTGACCTTCTGCACTGGCTCCAAGCACATGGCCATGATGCCGATGACGCCCTGGATCATGCGCAAATGCGGTTCGAGGCAGACATGGGTTGAGGGAAAGAAGCTGAGCGGGCGGGGCTTGCGGGGACCGGCAACGGAATTCTCTTCTCGTCCCGGTCCCCGCTACTTGGTTACGTCCGTCTGAGGTCAGTGGCCGAGCGCGTTCGTGAAGAAGCCGATTCGAGGGGCGTCCGGAGTGCCTATGAGCAGCGCGCGATCCAGCAGAATGTTGTTGTGCTCGCAGCTCGTCTCGGGGAGCATCACGCAGGCGTGGCAGGCCGCGAGGTTGGTCCCGGCGGTGCCGGACGCCTCGGCTTCGACGCACAGAGGGTCGGAGGAACACCATTCGGCACGGCGGACGGCCGAACGGATCGCCTGATCGAGGCGCTCTGGCTCGCCCTGCGCCACGAGTCCGCCGAGACTGCCCGCCGAGTCGCTGGTCGCCGTGTACACGAGCACGCCCGCCATGTCATCGGTGGCGTACAGCCGCTCACGCAGGGAGGCAGCTGGATAACCCGCTTCCAGGCTCCATTCGTTGATGAGGATGTGGGCCAAGGTGTGCAGCAGCACCATGCGCGGGGTCACCGGGGACGGTACGGCACGGCTCGGGTCGTCGGCGCGCTGTTCCAGCAAGCGCTGGTGGGCCACCCGCATGCGTTCGGCGCGGGCCGCCACCGCGGGCGCCTTCTCCCAGTCGTTAAGTCGCTGCTCGTCGAGACGCAGGAAGACGCCCTCGCCGCGGACCTCCATAGCCGGCAGCCAGCGCAGCGGCTTCTCGGAGAGCGGCATCTCCTTCGCGTCGGTCGTCGACTCGGCGTCGACGAGCCGGGTGAACGCCTTCAGGGCCCGCACCTCGCGAAGTTTTTTGACCAGCATGGGGCCGGTGACGCCCAGCGGTTCGAGCACGCTCCGATCACCGAGCGGCGTCTCGCAGACGAACTCCTCTTCCCGGGAGTGTTCGCTCTCGTCGTTGCCGGCGCGCAGCCGTTCGTACTCCTTGTTTCGCAGGGCGCGGTAGCGATGGTCGAAGGACGGGGCCGCGTCGCCCTCGGCCTCCTCCTCGCGTTCCGCTTCGAGCAGGGTCATCACTTCGTCCAGTGAGAAGGGCCAGGGTTCGTCGAAGACGGCGTCGAGATAGGCCTCGACGCGCGAGCGGTCGTCGTACTTCCTGAGCTTTTCCCAATGGCCGGCGAGCGGATCCACGCGACGACTGCTCCATGGCGGGATGGAGAGTGCCGACTTCAGCACCGGCTGCCAGACGGACGAGGAACCGCGCTGCAGCGTGCGCAACGGGAGTCCACACCCCTCGGCGGGGACGGAAGCGCCGAGCCAGGGGCGGGTGCCCCGGCACGTGAGTCCGAGATCCTTCAGCGCGCTTCTGCGGAAGGAACCCTCCATCGAGACCTCTGGCACCTTCCCGCAGGTGCAGGAGATGAGGATCGAGCGGAGCGAGGAGGTGCGCCCGGAGGTGCGCATCATGAGCTTGCCCCCGCAGTTCCCGGATGACCCCGAACCGCGGTCCGTCGAGCGGTGCACCCACTGTCGGTAGGGGAACTCGTCGAGGTGCCCGGCTTCGCAGGCGACGACGAAGCGGGAGGGGACGAGGTCCACGTCGCAGGTGCCACAGACGCTCCGACCGGGCGGCGGGACGAAGTCCTGATGTCTCTGCAGTTCGTTGCACTCGGGGCAGGAGTGCATCAAGGGGAAGCGGCGGACCCGCAGACCGTCCTTGCTGGCTTCATCGGAAGCCGGCGGCAACCGGAAGTGGTCGACCCCGAGCAGCCGTTCCAGACGCCGCTCATGGATGCGCCGTGCCTCGTGGTCGTTCCAGCTCCGGTCGGCGTCGTCCAGGCCCGAGACGATGAAGGACTCGTGGTCGACGGCGACGAGCGAGCCGACACCGTACGTGGTGATCGCCTGAGCCCGACGGACCGTGCCACGGCGCGGAAGGTTGTGGGCGGGTGCGGAGCCGCTCGCTCCGGTCCGGCGGCGGCGCGTGGGCGGCGGGGTCATCGGGTTCCTTCCAAGAACAGGGCGGACTCGGCATCGACGTCTCGCAGGCTCCACAACGTGGACCAACCCTCGACGTCGGATTCGTCGTCGTACGGCTTCAGGAGCGCGGGCGCACGGCCGCCCTTTTGCGGTTCGAAGAGCAGGCCGCTGTGAATCCCGGCTTCTTTGCGCCACCACTCGACGAACTCCTCGTAGCCGTCGTCGACGGCGCGGAGTTCCGTCTCGTCCACCGCACGGACGCGATCCAGCAGCAGGTGCTTGATGCGTCCGCGAAGGACGCCCTCGTAGGCCTCGACCTTGCCGGCGCCGTCGTTCGGGCGGGCCTCCGGGATCAAGATGCGGGTGAGGGCGACGATCACCGCGTGAAGGCCCCGCTCGCGGGCACGGGCGGAGAACGGGGTCACGGACGTGGACTCGACCTCGCGGTAGAGAGCCGAGTGGTAGTGCTGGAAGTTCTCGTAGTGAGAACGGTCCCGTGCCCGGGCCGAATTGAGCATGACCGCGACCAGGCCCGGATGGGCGCGCCCGACGCGGCTCGTCGCCTGGATGTATTCGGCGGTCGTCTGCGGTTGGCCCATCACGGCCATCAGACCGAGCCGGTCGACATCGACACCCACCGCGATCATGTTGGTGGCGAGTAGGACGTCCACGGTGTCCTCGTCGGGGAGTCGCTTCTCGATGCCCTTGAGCCGCGTGGGGATCTCGCTGGCGTCGATGCGGCTGGTCAGCTCCGAGTAGTTGGCGACCTGGCGCGCCGAGACGCCCTCGCGCTCGGCGAGCAGCTCCAGGTAGGCCACGATGTCGTCGTGGACCTGAAGTTCGGCTGCGGAGAGCAGCCGCAGACTGTTGAAGTAGCCGACGAGGCTCCAGTAGGCGTCACGCACCTTGTCGTCGGTGTCGGCGTGCATGGCCCGGTGCAGCAGCGTGGCGTACGTGCGGATCAACAGGGTCGACTGGCTGGTGCCGGGGGCCAGAAGTCCGACGTAGCGGCGACTCGCCTTCTGTTCGCGTGGAGTCTCCACGGCGAACCACGAATCGCGTGCGTCAAGCCCGGCGGGCGGGAACTGTCGCACCTCACGGGCGAAGAGGTGACGGCCCTGGTCGGCCGCGCGACGGATGGTCGCCGTCGAAGCGATCACCTTGGGGCGGTCGGCCAAGGCGTCCACGGCGGTCTCGTACAGGCCGGTGAGGGTGCCCAACGGGCCGGAGATCAGGTGGAGCTCGTCCTGGACGATCAGCTCCGGGGGAGGGGTGACGTCGTGCGGGTCGTCGCGGTTGAAGAGCGCGGAGGTCGCCGGGCGCCACGGCATCGAGGCGAACTTGTCGACGGTGGCGATCACCAGGGTCGGGCGCGCGTCGTACACCGCCTCGTCGATGAGGTGGACAGGCAGTCCGTCGGCGAAGTCGCAGTCCCTGCCGGTGCAGCGGATGTACATCCGCTTGGCGATCTCGTCGACCTCGTAGTTCCGTGCGTCGAGGCGGGTCCCGCACCAGGGGCAGGCGTGCAACTGCACGGGGTTCTCGGTGGCGAGCCGCTTGTCCAGGTCCGCACGCAGGTCGTCGAGCCTGGCGGCAGCCTCGGCCAGCGTGTTGGGCGTGGCCGAGCGACCCACCCACATGCCGACGGAGAACTCCTCTTCACCCAGTTCGGGCGTGCTGCGCCGCATGCGTTCCATGGCACAGAGCAGGATCGCCGCGCGCTCGAACTGCTGCAGGGTGAGCAGCCGGAGCGTGTAGCGCATGAGGACGGTGACACCGCCGCCGTCGACCCCCTTGCGGATGCGGCGCAGGAAGGAAGTGAGAGCGATCAGGCCGAGATAGGCCTCCGTCTTGCCGCCACCGGTGGGGAACCACAGAAGATCGGAGATCCTCCGGTCGTCGTGCTTCGGATCGTCGATGCCGGCCAGGCAGAGCAGCAGGAAGGCGATCTGGAAGGGCCGCCAGCGGCCGGCGGCCGGATCGGGGCTGCCGACGCGTCCGTCCTTCACCCAGGCGCTGCGCGCGCGCTGGTCGGCCATGGCGCGGTTGGCGAGCCGGAATGCCCTCATCAGCTCGGGCTTGGTACGCAGCAACCCGATGCCCTCACGGATCCGGTCGAGGGCCTCGCGACAGGCCTTCACCTGGTCCTGGGCGGGCTTCTCATGAGGACCGCCGAGCAGGGCGTCCGCGTCGACCGCCTTCCGGTCGATCCAGTCCTCGTAGCCGGTGGCCAGTGCCTCCAGTGCCGCCAGCACCTCGGCGTCGGGCTGCTCGGCCAGTCCCAGCATCGACAGGGACGAGCTGTCGATCTCCGGGTTGGAGTCGGTCAGCAGCACCTCCACGCTGGGCACGAACTCGCTGCGCACCTCGGGGACGGCGGCCTCGCGCGTCTCGGTCACTCCGATCGGTGAAGGCACCCAGTCCCAGGAGGCGGCGCATCCGTGTCCGACGGCAAAGGTCGGGGCGTGGCGGTGCAGCAGCCGACTGGTAGCGATGTCCGGGTCGTGCGCGGCGGCCGGGGCGGGGCGTTCGACGATCGCGCTGGAGCCGTCGGTGGCCCGGACCTTCAGACCGCACTGGAACAGGGCGAAGGCGTCCTGGAGGTCCCATTCGCCGACCTTTTGTTTGTTGAGCAGCGTCACCGTGATCGTGACCGTGCCGGTGGTCGGGTCGGGACGGCGGACGACGACGCGCAACTGCGCCCGGTCGTCGAGGTCCACCGGCCTGTTGCCGATGGGGGTCGTGACGTCGATCGGCACGTCGGGGAGGTCGAGTTCCTTGCGGTGCCACCGTTCCCGCTGTTCGGCGGTGGTCCGGGCCTCGGCGCGGCGCGCCGGGACGGGATTGCCCTCCGCGTCGGTGGGTTCGTAGACCGCAGCCCGCACGGATACCACGATCGTGTCGCTTATGGCCGGATCGACCGCGAAGGTCAGACCCATGGAAGAGGGGCGCTTGTCCCCCGAGACGCCGATGTCGTCGGCGCCGCCGGACTCCTCCGCGTCCCCGCGGGCGGAGACCGGAGCGGCGTCCAGGCCGTCCTGTTCGGCGGCGTTCTCGCCCCTCCGTTCCTTCGAAGCACGCGGGTACAGCACGCCTGTCAGGTAGCGGTCGATCGGTGCGTCCTGGGCGAGAACCTCGGCCCGATCCTCCGGTGCCGCGCCCTCTGCCGGACCGAACAGCTCACGGCGGAGCCCCCTGAGCAGTTCCTCGTCCCGCACCCTGTAGTGCTCGGAGTGCCGACCCGCCTCGTGTGTCATGCGCTCTGCTCCTCCTTGTTGTCAGCCCGTCGAAACATGCCGATGCCGGTGATCCGGGGCACGATCCACACTCCTCGTTCGCCGAGGCCGGCGTTGGCGCCGGCGGCGACGCCGCCCGCCACAGTCTCCAGAGTGTCGATCCGCAACCCATGGATCTCGTCGGGCCACCACGGGTCCCAGGTCCGGTTCACCTTCTGCACCCGGAACAACTCCTCCCTGAATCGCTCCGACGCCTCGCCGATCTCCCGCCCGTAGTGGACCAGGGCGTACGGCGGGCTCTGGGATTCACCCATCGGTAGGTTGTGGCGTTTGCACAGAACCACCTCGTGCCCGGGTCGGACCCGCTCCAGGAGATACGCCTGGGTCGCCACGGCGTCGGACGTGTGGCCGGGCGGGTCGTCCCGGCAGATGTCACCGGCCTCGGCGACGATTCCGTACCTGTCGTAGGACCGCCAGCCGGCGATGTACCGCCGGCCGTTCTTGCGGCCGCCCGCTCTTCGGAACAACGGCAGCTCGGGGGAGCTCATGTGGTACAGGTCGTGCCGGGCGCGCGTCATCGCCACGTACAGTGCTCGCGCCTCTGCGGGGAGGTCCAGTGCGTCCTTGTACTGCTTGTGCAGCTCGGCGACGGTCGGCGGGGTCAGCACGATCACTTGGTCGAACTCCAGGCCCTTGGCCCGGTGCACGGTGGAGACGACGATCCGCGCGGTCTCCGGGTCGGCTGCCTCGTCGGGGAACCGGCCTTCGGCGGTCAGGCGGCGCAGCCGGTCCAGATCGAGCGCGGTGCGCCCGGGTGAGCGCGTGGCGCGACGCAGCACTGTCCACAAAGCTGTCGCGTTCGGCTCGTGAGGCAGTGGGATCTCCCCGAGCAGCGAACGGAACCGGTCTTCGGTCAGGCCGCTCGCCTCGGTGCGACGCAGCAGTTCCGCCACCCAGTAGGGCACCGGCCGCTCCTCCAAGGGGCGGCGCAGCCGGTGCTCGACGCCGTGCTCGTGGAGCAGCCGTGAGACCACCAGCGCCTGCTGGTTGTCGCGGGTGAGGATCGCACAGGTGTCCTCGATGCCCCGCAGGCCCTGCACGGCGTACTCGTCAATGAGTTCACCGTACGCGTTCGCAGGGTCGAGGAGCAGATCACGCAGCTCCTCGTAGAGGGTGCCGGCCTCGTCCGCGTCCCGTATCCGCTGCAGTCGAGGACCGTGGGCGAGGGCGATCCTCGCCTCCGGAGTGACGGCCCGGAAGTTCTCCGTGAGGCGCAGCTCCACCAGGTCGTCGGGGAACGAACGCCGCAGCCACTCGAAGAACCGGCCGGTCTCGGCCTCCCGTTCGTGCGGATCTTCGATCTGGAAGCCGTAGACGGACTGGGCGACGTCGCCGACCATGGTGAAGCCACAGCTGTCCTGGTACCGGTCGAGGAGCGCCTCCACCAGTTCCCGCCGGTCGCCCAACAGGTCCTGGACCTCGTCGATCACCACGTGGGACGGTGGCGCCGAGTCGCCGGCCTCCAGCGCACCCTTCTCGATCGCTTCGGTGGCGGCGCGGATCCGCTCGTCGAAGGAGGCTCCACCCCACTCCCCGTCCGGATACGCCTGCAGGAGCACCCCGTACGCCCACGCGTCGAAGGTCTGGGCGCGGACCCGACGCGCCCGTTCCCCGTGTCGGGCGATGCGTTCGCGCAGCTCACGGGCGGCGGCCCGGGAGAAGGTGAGTACCAGGATCTCCGATGCCTCGAGCGCCTCGTCCGGATCCTCGTGTCCGCACAGCGCGTCGAGCCGGCGCACCAACGTGTGCGTCTTGCCCGCTCCGGCCCCGGCGGTCACCAGGACACGCGCGTCCCAGGGCTGCTCGACCACGGCCCGCTGCTCGTCCGTGAGCGGAGGGCTGTCGAGGTAGACGTCGGTCACTTGCGGCTCCAGAGGTGCTCGAACTGAGTGAACGCAAGCTGTGTGTCGAAGTTGGCGATATTGTCACTGACGTTGAGGATGAGGCAGGTGTCCTTGCCGCCGTTCTTGGGGCCGCGCAGACCACGACCGATCATCTGCTGGTAGACGTTGGTGCTGTAGACGGGCCGTGCGACGACCACGACACGGGTCGCGGGTGCGTCGAAGCCCTGGGTCAGAACACCGTAGTTCGTGAGGACGCGGATACGGCCGGACCGGAAGTTCTCGATGCGGGTACGACGGTCCTGGGCACTGGTCGTCGAGTCGACGGCGGCGGACGGGACGCCTCGGTCGTTGAGCATGGCCGCCAGATACTTGGCGTGGTCCACCGAGGTCGCGAAGAGGAGCGTCGGCCAGTCCTCGGGCAGCTCGGCCACCGAGTCGACGATGCGTCGGCTGCGCGCGTGGTCGTCCGCCAGTCGCTGCTCGGCGGCGCGGGACAGCATCGCCATGCGCTCGGCGTGCGTCTTCTCGTCCTGGCTCAGCTCGATCCGGCCGCCTTCCAACGTGCGGTGCTCGACCTGGGCGAGCATGCCCCACTTCTGCAGATCGCTGTAGGGATCTCCGGACGGGAAGACACCCTCGTCGAGCCGCCGGTTGCCGAAGCGGCCGATCAGTCGCCGGGTCTCCTCCTCGTTGGTGTTGCGGAACGGCGTGGCCGTCAGGCCCAGCAGGTGGCGACGCGTCTCGTACTGCGTGAGCCCCAGCAGTCCCAGGACCTCCGTGTACCGCGGTGAGATGGCGGTGTGCGCCTCGTCCACGATCACCAGAGAGGCTTCGCGCAGCCACGCGTACTGATCGGTGCCCAGGCACTTCTGCAGTTTTGCGTCGGTGGCGACCACCAGGTGGGGATGGTCGGCGACGTCACCGACCTCGTTGCTGCTCCACAGGCGGCTGATGGTGAGGGGGCGTTCCGCGCCGACCTTGCTCCACACGAACTTCCAGCTCTGCACGGCCTGCTCGCACAGTTCCTCGGTCTGCGCGATCCACAGCAGCGGCCCCTTGAGGTCGCCGACGCGCTTCACCCAGCGGATGACGGCCTCGGCGGTGACGCGGGTCTTGCCGGCGCCGGTGGGCAGCGACAGCATGCCGCGCTGCGGGGCGAGCCGGTCGAGCATGGTGGAGATGTTGCGGACCAGGTCCTCCTGGTAGGCGTGCAGGCCGGGGAAGTCCCGCGGGCCCTCGACCGTCTCGAACGGCGGCGGTGCGGGGGTGCGGGAGCCCGCGAACGTGATCGGCAGCCTCAGGTCCGAGACGAATGCGATGGCCGCCGACGAACCCCCGTACGACACGGGTGCGTTCGGGAAGCGTGCCTGGATGTCCCGGGCGTGCTGCTGCAGCACTCCGTCGCCGTGCGCGTTGAACGCCATCTGAGCGATGCGGCGCGGAGTGGGTTCCGCGCCGTCGTTCGTCTGCAGCTCGGCCTCCATCAGTCCTTCGGGCAGGCCCGCCCTGAGCGCGTCCGCGCTGATCAGCAGCTCGATCTTGGTGACCACGTCGTCGGCGTCCCGCACCGCCTGCTGCGCGGCCTTCAGTTCGCTGTCCCGCGCCATGCGCTCTTGGTGCTCCAGCACGGCACGGCAGCCGGCGGGACCGAGACCGAGGCCCAGCTCGCGATCGATGAGCCGCAGCATCGGTTCCGGTTCCAGCGGCATACGGACCTTGACGACGCCGTCCTGCCGTACGGCGTCCAGCGGAGAGGCCTGGGCACCCTTCTTGGGGGTGCGGACGACCTCCTCCAGTTCGGCGCACCGCTGCACCATGGTGTTGCGGTTGCCCGTGTTCAGGCGCTGCCGGAGGGCGGGGAACAGTTCCACGAGCGGCACGGGGTCGCCGTCCGGTACCTCTCGGGTCTCCCGGGTGATGACGTCGGCGTAGCGGAGCATGCCCCACTTCTCGGCCATCAGCTCGGCGTCCTCGACGGTGGGGACGAGCAGAGCGGGCACCTGTTCGGCGCGCAGGGCCCGGTACTCGACGTCGCCGACAGCGAGGGTGATCTCGTCGTCCGGGCGGGTGTCCCACGTGTCGCCGACTCGGCACCGGGTGAGGGAGTCTTCGGGGAAATCGGCGCCGAACCGGGTCAGCATCACGTACGTCGTGCCGACGAACACGTCGTCCTCGCTGCGGGACACCTCGTCGAGGAGGGTATTCCAACGGTCGCCGGGCACCTCGTCGACGGTGGCGGGCAGGCGCAGTCTGCGGGCCTTCTCCGGGGTGATGTCGGCGACGGGCAGTACGTCGCGGTAGGCGGCGAGTTCGGGGCCGACGGCCACAGTGAGCGGTTTGATCCCCTTCGACGTGGCGACGGTGCCGTACTTGCGCAGCATCCACCGGATCGGCGAGATCACGGCCTGCCGGGTGCTGGTCTGGGCGCCGATCTGCCGGGTCCAGTTGGTGACCACGGCGTCGTCGGGCAGGGCCTTCAGGAAGCGGGCTCGGGACTCCGGGGACAGGGACCGGAAGAGGTGGAGGGGGCCGCCGATCGGAGCACCCTCGGTCTTGATCCGGTTCGGAGAGGGCCGGGGCGCGTTGTCGGGCAGGGTGTGCAGAAGGGCGGCGTGGACGGCCGCGCGGTACTCCTCGTACCAGTCCTCGCTGTCCTCCGGCTGCACCCCGCCGGCCGGTCGGTCCGACAGGCCGATCTGGGCGAAGAAGGGGGTGTCGTCGGAGTGGAAGTCCATGTCGACCGCCACGGAGGGGTCGCGCCCGGCGTCGACCACAGTTCCGGGCAGCATGCAGTCGTGGATCGGCCGGAAGCGGTGGTCGGCGGTGCGCACGCGCAGCGTCGAGCGGGGATCGGGGACCCGCTCCACGACCTTGTGTGCCAGCCGTCGGACGCCGGCACGCCGGAACAGTTCCCAGAAGCGCAGCCAGTCGGCGTCGGTGTAGTGGGCGAAGCCCTGGTCGAGCACGCTGATGAAACGACCCTCGGCGTCAGCCTCCCGGATGCCCAGTACGTTCAGGGCGTGCGCCAGCGACGGGTCCTGGGCCAACTCGGCCACTACGTACACGGTGGACTCGCGCAGCCCGTCGTGGTCGGCCCGGCGGAACACCCTGCCGGGCACCGGGGCGACGAGACCGTATTCCTCGGTGAGCACGATGCGGGCCTTGCGGGCGTCCTCGGCGAGCGGGGATTCCCTCTCGATCATGTCGGCGACGATCCGGATCGCCGCGGCGGACGCCTGCGGGGTGCCGCTCTCGACGAGGGCCTCCAGCCACTCACGGACTTGGGCCCGTTCGTGTCCGGCCGCGCCGAGGATGTGCTCGACCTTTCCTGCTCGCAGGACGTCCACTTCGGCGCTCGGATGCAGCCAGCCGGTGGGCCGTCCTGGGCACTCGTGCCACATGCGGAGCCAACGGCTCGCCTTCCGCGGGTCCTTGTCGAGCCGGGGAGGGATGCGAAGCGTGGTCGGGACGCGCAGGACGCCGTCCTGGTCCGGCAGGGACGGGCGGCGCCCGGCATGCGCCCAGATCTCACGGGTGAGGAACTCGTCGGCCCAGCTGATGGCCTCCTTCACACGGCCGGGAAGCAGCGGCAGGTAGGCGGCAGGGTCCTCGGCGGGGGCGAGAGCGGGCAGGGAGTCGACGACCAGCTGTGCGGACCGGCGGATCATTTCCTGGTTGAAGGGCGAGGAGTCGAGCAGGTTCTGCCGGTCCTCGTTGGTCTTCCAGGCACCGTTGAGGACGCCGCTCAGCGACATCTCGTACTTGGTCGGGAAGAAGGACCAGAACTTGCCGCGGCCGCGTGAATCCCGGCTCCCGTAGAGCCCGCTGTCCGGGTCCTTCACCAGCGCGGGGACGCCCCAGGACAAGTCGAGGGCGATACGGTCGTGCAGCTCACCGGCATCGGCACGCGCCGCGGGACCGGGTTCGTGCGTGACGGTGAAGACGCGCCACTTCTCCGTGGACGCGGCCTTGTCGTTGCGCTCCTCGACCACGGTGTGCAGGTCGCCGGAGGATTGTGCCGTCAGGATCCGTCGGACAGGGGGGCTGGGCCGGCGGTCCTCCAGCACTACCTTCCCCACATGCGGGGAGAAGAGCTGGAAGCCGACCGGGAACTCCTCGCGGGGCTCGCCGTGCTCCTTGCCCCGGGTGCCGTGCATGTCACGGCCCAGCCGCTCGTCCGCCCCCTGCAGCAGAGGCAGTCGTACGACGGTGACCGCCCAGCTCAGCAGCTCGTCGAGCACGGGGTCGGCGGCGCGTTCCGCCTGTATGTCGAGCGGGCGGGCCATCCGCAGGACCGGGGCGTCGAATTCGAGGCCGTAGCGGGCCGTGACCCCGGGCACCGCCTTGATCTGCTCGTAGGACCAGGCACGGTTGAAGCCGAAACTCCCCGTGCTGCTGAAGAACTCCGGGGTGTCGGTGACCACGAGGACCGATTTCACGCCCACACCGAAACGTCCGATCTGGCCGCCGCGCTTCTTCGACATACTCATTCGAAGGATCGTCTCCGCGCCTTCCGGGGTCACCGGGTTCCCCTCATTGGCGCAGTAGAGGTGGGTCTTCGTGAGTACGGCATGGATACGGCCGCCCGGCTCGTCGGCGATTTCGTCCGCGGCGTTCTGGACCAGTTCGAAAAGCTGGCGGTCGCCGTAGCCACCCTGTGTGATGCGGCGTTCGCCGTTGGCGTGTTCCGCGATGAGCCCGGGGTCCACGGCGTACGTATGCAGGACACGGGCGGATTGTTCGAGGACTGTTTCTATCACTGCGGAGGACGAGGACGGCACGGCTTTGCGCTCCCGGGTGTCAGGTGCGGACGAGAAGTGTGAACGGCGGGTCAACCGTCCCTTGCGGGTTGCCGGCCCACGTGGCGTGCTTTCGCGGGCTTTGCTCTGTCGACGGAGCCTCGTTTGCGGGACGAGGCGCGGTTGCGGTTCGGACAGCCCCTCTTCGCCAGGGCCGACGGCTCGGCCAAGAGAGCCTGTGGTGCCTCAGTCCGGCAACAGGCGGACCGACTTCGCCAGGTCCGGGAAGGAGCCGACGAAGTCCTCATCGGACAATTCGAACGTACGGAGGATCTGCTGTACCTGTTCCCTGCTGGTTGCCGTCCGGACGGCAAAGTACAGGGAACTCAACTCCCTGCCCGAGAGCCTCAAGAAGGAGTGGTCGCTCTCGTCCATGAAACCCCCCGGTGCAGAGTGATCCGGTGACCGCACAGGGGTTTGACAACAGCAAACATCCCCCGTGGTTCTCGGAAGTCTGGTTGTCGAAAGATTCTCGCTTCCTGATTTCACGTTAGCTGGCCGTTGCTCCGGTGTGCCAGCCCTTTCGAAAAATCCCTGCGACGACGTGCTGCGGGCGTTTGGATATACCTGTTCCCTTCGGCTCGTGACGGAAGAAGGACATAAGTGTCCCCTGTCGCCCCCTGCCCGGATTTACTGGTTGCGGACCGAGGCGTCTTTCTCGCCGCCGGAAACCTAGCCGCAATTCCACGGATGCGCAACCCAACTTCCCGGATTCGGCGGGGAGTTCGGGACCCATGCCCTCTTTCGACAAGCATCAAAGAGGGCGTATGGGAATTCTTTGGGCAATTTGGACATCGATGGCAGGTCGTCGGGCCGGATGGTTTTGTTAACTACTGGTTGACGTGATCGATCCTGTCAAATTAGCCTCGCCGGGACGGTGGAGGAGAAGAGGCAGGTGGCGCGTGGAGACAGGTGAGGAGTTCGGGCCGTGGCTGGCCCGACAGCTCAAGCTCGCGGGGAAGACACAGGCAGAACTGGCCGACGAGTTGAGGCTGACCCGAGCCGCCGTCTCCGCATGGATCACCGGAAGGTCGACACCCAGGCCGACGGTGATGGCGGACATCGCCAAAGCGCTCGGCACGGACCTCGGCACGGTGCACACGCGCACCACCGACACCCAGGCCGGCCTGCCGGTGACGTGGTACCACCGACCCGGTTACCCCGACGGCGGTCGTGAGTTGGGCAACGCTGCCGCCTTCGCGTTCGACGCGGACGTACAGGTGCTCGCTCGGGAGACCTGCCAGAACAGCCTCGACGAGCGTCTGCCGGAGAACGGCCGTCCGGTGAGGGTCCGTTACACCCTGCACGAGTTGACCGGCGAGCACCTCGACGCCTTCCGGGAGGCGATCCGTTGGAACGATCTCTTCCCGCACTACCAGGCCGTCTCGGAACTCGCCGCCCAGCAGAAGGTCGGGCGGGTCGTGGACGCCGGTGTGCGCGACATGTACGAGAAGGGCCGGCTGGTCCTGCTGCGCGTCGACGACTACAACGCGTCCGGTCTCACTGGTGACGACTACGAGGACGGCAAGTTCGCCGCCGTGGTCAGACGGCAGCTCGAGAGCCTGAAGTCGGGTCCCTCGGCGGGTGGTTCGTACGGGCTCGGCAAGGCGACGCTGTGGGCCACCAGTGCTCTCGGTCTCGTGCTCATCAACTCCACTTTGTCCGTGCCCCATGAGGGGCGCACGGAACGACGGATGATCGGCCGACTCGAACTGCCCTGGCGGCGGGTGCACGGCGAGACGTTCGCGGGTCCCGCATGGTTCGGGCGCCCCGATCCCGACTCGAAGAACGGCGAGGTCGTCCGTTCGTGGTGGGCGGACGAGGAGATGGCGGCCCGCCTGCACCTGACCCGCGACAGCGACGAACCCGGCACCTCCTTCCTCATCGTCGGCGCGCACGACGTGGCCAGCCTGGAGGGCGACGGCCCGGACCTCGACGACGAGATCGTCGAGGAGGAGGGCGACGAGGACACCCACGACGTCAAGAGGATGCACAAGCGGCTCGTCGAGGCGCTGGGACGTGACTTCTGGGCCGCGATGACCGGCGGCGGCGGTCGACTGCCCCTCCTGGAGGTGTCCGTCCGCGCGCTGCGCAACGACGGAGAGGTGGTCGTCGAGGAGACGAAGGTGGACCCCTCCGTCGAACAACCGTCCCGGACCCGTGCGCTGCGGGCGTTCTACGAGGGCACCACGGTCGACCGACTCACCGAGGCCGGGCAGGTCGCCATGCGGAACGTCCCGCTGAAGCTGCCGCTGTCCGGTGGTGCTCCGGGCGGTACGTCTGGGATCCATCAGGCGGTGCTGCTGGTGACCGAGGCGGACGGCGACAAGGACAGGCCGATCAACCAGGTGCACTCGCTGCGCGGCAACCGGATGACGGTCAGGAAGGCCACCGTTCCTCGACTGCCGATCGGCACCAACCCGTTCCAGGCGGTACTCCTCGCAGGCGCGGCGGCCGGGGACACGGCGCCCTTCGCCGAGGAAGCCGAGCAGTTCCTGCGCGCGGCGGAACCGCCCGAGCACGACCGCTGGGGTCAGACGGAGGAGCTGACCCTGCGCTGGTCGCCGTCCGCCTACCGGCGGATCGAGGGACTGACCCGAGAGGTCAACAACGCCGTCAGGGAACTCGTCGCCCGCCCGAAGCGCACCTCGCGCGAAGGAGGCGAGGCCCTGCGGAAGGCTCTGACCGTCAAGAGCCGGCCCAAGGCCAAGGCGCCCACGGGACCCGTGATCCCGGTGCTGAAGAACCTCGACGCCACGATCGGTGAAGCGGGGGAGTGGCTGATCGACGCCGAAGTGAGCATCCCCCGTGGCGACGAGATCGTCCCCCTGGTGCCCGTCGCCCTGCTGGACGTGCGCTCCGGCGGCCGTCCAAGGCTGGACTGGGCGGAACTCGAAGGCGTCGAGGGCTGCGAGGTGGAGGACGGCGTCCTGCGCTTCACCCCCGGCGTACGACGTGCCGTCTTCCGGGGGGCCACCGACGTCGGCAGCCATCCGGTCAGGACCGCACTGACCCGACTGGTGGTCGAACTGCGTGCCGGCAAGGGGGAGTGACGCGTGAAGATCTACCCGTACAAGCGGCTCAGCCGTCCGATCGTCCTGCGGGTGACGTCCGTCGCCCTCAAGCTCGCCGACGGCACCCGGGACCCGCTGGACACCAGCGCCTACTCGACCCAGCAGCAGGCTGTCGCGCTCGGCGTCGCCGGGCACGACGACTGGGTGAGCGCCGTCGTCGGACTCTCGGCGACCCTGCCGCCCGGAGCGGACGCCGAGGACGCGCCCTGGTCCGACCTGCGCGTCCTCGCCGTGCTCGCGGACGGCGAGACGAACATCCGCACCTCCACCGCTCTCGCCCGTGACACGGACGACAGCCGTGACTGGTCGGGATCTCTGGAGATCTTCCGCGACGACCACCTGGGACGCGCTTCCCTCGCCGTGTACGCCGTGGCCACCGTCGACGGAGTGAAAGGACGCTCCATCGCCGAGACCGACCGGAGCTGGACCGTCGACACCGTCTCCGACGAACCGGTCGCCGGCCTCCAACTGGAGGTGCAGAAGGCGTCGTTCACCAGGAGCTCCCGAGAGTGGCTTCGTGCCTACGCCGACGCCCCCTGGATCGTCGACACGTCGGCCAGAGTGCCCACCGTGTTCGTGAACAGCGACGTCGACGGGATCGTCGAACTGCTGGACAGCCGCGCCTCCGGTGTGGAGAGTAAGGTCCGCGACCTGCTCGTCGCTCAGATGGCCACGGACGTCTGGACCGCCGTGTTCCACGGGGCCATCGGCGACCTCGAGGTGGAGCCCGGCAGCGGCCCGGTCTTCCCCACCGACTGGCAGGGCGAGGTGCTGCGGGAAATGCTTCCTGACATCGTTCCCGGGGTGCATGTCGAGGAGGCTCTGCGACAGGTGCACCACCGGCGCACTGGCGACTCGGGCTGGGCCGATCTCCAGACCCGCATCCACTACGCGGCGATCCGCCGCGCGGAAGCATCGAAGGCGCTGGGCTATGCCATACGCAGTCTCGAACAAGCGAACCGGGAGAGCGAGAAGTGATCACCCAGCCCGAATATGTACCGGAGCGCTTGGCACTGCTCCCCGCATCGGCCGCCGACGGGTTCCTGACCGAGCAACTGCTGAAGGCTGAACAGGTCCACGGCGGCATCGATCTCAACAAGTTCGTCGAACCGCTTCCCGAGGACGACGCCAGATGGGCTGTCGAGCCGATCCGCAGTCTGGTGGAAGACGCCATGTTCGAGTTTCGCGATGACCGCACCCGCGCCGACGCCTGGCTCGCCCCGAGGCTCCATGCCACGCTGCGCCTCACACGGCGGGAGGCGGCGGACAAGCGCCTGTGGACACATTTGGCGTTGGCGGTTGCCCCCGACTATGTGGCCTGGCGACACCTTTCCGAGCCGACCGCGAAGAATCCCGAACGACGCATCGCCCCGGAGCGCTTCCGAGGTCCCGCGGACCGGCAGTGCTTCTCCCGCCTGTGGTGGGCCGCTGAGATCTTCCGCAACGGGCCGGACTACGGGCCGGTCGAGGTGGCCTGCGGCAAGCAGGACGTCATCCACACCTTGCTCCGGCAAGGCCTGCTCGACCATCGGCCCACAGCGCAGGCCTTGGTCCGACTCCTGAAAAGCGGAAAGATCACCGGCGGGCGGGAGTTCAACGGCTTGGCCGTAGCCATCAACGCGGCCGGTGCGACCCTGGTCTACGACGTCCTCGCACCGGACGTGCCCAAGGACCCGACCCGTCTGCGGGACTGGATCGCGGAGGCGGAGACGGCGCCGCCGGTCTCGCGCCACATGCTCCCGGAGGGACCGGACGAGGACCCTGCCCCCGAAGAGTCCGTCTCTGCGCTCTCCGACTACTTCTTGGAGCTGTTCGAGACCGCGCCGGTCAGGGGCAGGAAGACCGAGGTCTGATCCATGGCCATCCAGCTACTCGGCCGGCACCCTCTTCTTGCGGGAGGTGGAACGCGGCGGCGCCTGATCCTCGGGTCGCGGGCAGCGGGCGGTGCAGTCGTCCGCGGCTCCGCAGCCGTGGCTGCGGAGCTTGGCCCGCTGCTCCTCCGTGGCCGGCACCCACGGCTCCCGTAGAAGGTTCGGATCCGGGGCCGGGAGCCCGAGCGCGGCGGTCAGCAGATGCGCGCCGAACAGGGGCGGCACGGCATTGCCCACCTGTTGGGCCTGCGCCGTACCGGACCACGGGTAGTCCGGTGGGAATGTCTGCAACATCCCGGCCTCGTTCATGCTGAACCGCGCGCCCTCGCGCACGACGCTCTCGTTGAGGTGCTCGAAGACGACGAAGCGGGAGATACGACCGGTCACGGTTGCGGCAGGCTGCCGGTCGGTCCGCACGCCGCGCCGGCCCGGATGGCCGGAGCTGCCGTAGTTCGAGCGGACCAGGAACGGGGTGCGGCGACCTGGATGTGTGCCCACTGGCTCGGAGAGCACATCACCCATCGACCGCCAGTGTTCCCGCTTCTCGTCGCCCTCGGTGCGTTGTTCCGCCTTCGGAGCAGCTTCCTCGTGGAGGGTGGGCTGATAGGCCTGGGCCACGACCTGATCGGTCCTCCGGTTCCACTCTCTCGCCTCGTACGCGTGGTGCGTCGCCTTCGGGAGCGAGGGCTCACCGAGCCCTTCTCGTCGAGCGATCAGCACGGCGCGAGACCGCGTCTGCGGAACGCCGTACGTCTCGGTGTCCAGGACGTCCACGACGACCTTGTACTTGGTGCCGTCGGGCAGGCCTTCGTTCTCTAGCACCATGGCGTAGTGGTGCCAGAGCGCCTCGACGGCAGGCACCTGCTCCAGGACGATGACGTCGTACGGACGATTGCCCCGGTTCGGGCTTCTGGTCGCTTGAATGGCGTACCGGAGTGGTTCCAGGACCAACGCGGTGCGCGGGTCCTCGCCCAAGCCCCCCAATGCCTTGTCGATCGCCCCGTCGGAGTCGCCGGACATCAGGCGCTCGATGTACTCCTTGACCTTGTCCAAGGCCTTGCGTCCGACGCCGTTGCCGGCCACCGAGTACGTCTGGCACGGCGGGCCGCCGGCGAGCACGTTGATCTCCGGTGGCAGCGACTCGAAGGACTCCTTCCGGATCGCGCTCACGTCGGCGTGGAGGGTTTCGAGCCCGGCCGCGTAGCGCGTCAGACAAGCGCTCTTGTCCCACTCGATGCCGAGACTCGGGATGCCGAGGGCGCGTCCGGCGACGTCCAGCCCGCCCGGACCTGCAAAGAGGTCCAGGACAAAGGGCTTGTCGAGGATGGACTGGTGTGGCGCCGTGCTGGTCATGTGGCGGAAGTCTAGCCGGCAGCGCTGACAGCCGGATCCCGGCTCAGTGCTTCGGCGACGGCCCGTCCCAGGGCCTCAGCGACGGGTGGTGGCGTCGCGTGCCCGATCTGGCGGTAGCGGGCCGTCTTCAGTCCTGCAATCTCCCATGATTCGGGGAAGCCTTGGAGGAGAGCCGTCTGGTCCACCGTTATCCGCACCAGTCCGTCGTCCCCGAGTGACGGATCCCACTTGAAGTCCCGGCCGGGTGGCTCGTTCCCGAAGGACTTCGTGTAGACCCCCATACGCCGCCACTTGGCCTTCGTGCCGGTCGGCCCGAAGTCTGGGCCCCCATGCGCCTTGGATCCACCCACCAAGGTCGGTGCCACGCTCGTTGCCTGAGCTGCCCAACGGTCAGCGTCCGGCCAGCCGCGAGAACGCATCGAGGCCACCAGTGCCTCTCCGACCGACACGCACTCCTGGACGGTGGGGCGAGGTGGCCGGAAAGTCTTCGCCCACTGGCGCTTGACGGCTGTAAGGATGCCCAGCGAGCGGTCCTGGGGGACCCCGAAGTCGGAAGAATTCAGGGCGAACCAGAACAATACGTACTCAAGGTGTGTCAACTCCTCGCGGAGGAAGTCCCGAATCGGCTCGAAGGAGTCCTCGTCGACCAAGGTGGGCACGTTCTCGATGATCAGGGCTCGTGGCTGGATTGCGTGGACCAGATAGGCCGTCGCTCGGATGAGCCTGATCTCGGTGTCGAACGACGTGCGCGTCACCGTCGCGCTCGACTTCACCCGAGGCAGGCCGGCCGCCATCAGATCGACGTCGTACACCTCCGGGTGGTCCACGGGATCGAAGTCGAGGAGGTCTTTCTTCAGCACGTTCCAGTGCGGACGATTGACCCGCAGAGTCCGGCAGGCGTCGTCGTCCTCGTCGAGCAGAAGGCGCGGCTCGAAACCGGCCCGCTCCAGGCCCGACGCAAGGCCACCCGCCCCCGCGCACACGTCGACAAAGGTCAGCTTCCTCAACGATTCCTCCCCCGCCCCTGGAGGGCTCTCCGCTGCTCGACTGCCGCAGCAATACGCAACGCCACGTCCTGCGGTGCCTCATGCTCCCAGAACCGCAGCACTTCCCAGCCTGCCGCCACGAGATGTGCCGTGGTCTCGGCGTCTCGTGCCATGTTGCGGTCCAGCTTGTGCCGCCACCACTCAGCGTTCGACTTCGGCTGCGTGGCGTGTTCGGGGCACCCGTGCCAGAAGCAGCCGTCGATCAGGACAGCCACCTTGACCGAGGTGAAGGCCACGTCGATCCGGCGGCGGGCCATGCCCGGCACCGGATACTCCACGCGATAGCGCAGCCCGGCAGCGTGCAGTAGACGTCGCACCATCAGCTCGGCAGCCGTGTCCTTGCTGGCTTGGCTGCGCATGCGAGCCGAAACGGCGGGTGATGACGGCTTCATGATGCTCAAGAAGGCTGTGCCTCACGATCGTGACAGAGCCCGAAGGGCCTCCGAGGTCCCCGGCCCGAACACCGGGCTATGGCTGCAATAGTGATTGCATCACGAGACCGTTCGGCCCCGCCACGCTCGCCGTTTCTCCGGCCTTCAGGGCTCGGAACGGCCGTGACAGTCCGTGTAGACCTCCTCCGACCCGCACCAGCACCCCGCCCCCCGCTGTGGCGGCCAGGCCACCGCGCGACCCCGGGCGGCCAGGACCGTCGCGTACTGCGGGAGCAGGGTGGTGTCCGCCGGAGAGGACCCCTCCGAGGCCGCGAACGCCTCGTAGGACGGGACCGTGCCCGTCACGATGCCGAGGTTGCCCGTGCCGGAGGCGGCGAGTTCGCGCAGGGAGGACTCTATGGTCGAGAGGTGCTCCTCGTGGGAGGGGTATTCCGAGGTCAGCGCCGGGTAGGCCGAGAGGAGTTCGGAGAGTTCGGGGGCCGGCCAGTGGAGGATCGCCACGGGGAAGGGGCGGGAGAGGGCCTCACGGTAGGCGCCGAGTTCGGCTCGCAGGCGGGAGATCTCCGCGGCCAGTTCCGCGGGGTTGTCGGAGCCGAGGGACCACACGCGCTTGGGGTCGTGGAGTTCGTCCAGGGAGACCGGGGCGGTGTGGAGGGTGTCGGCCAGGGTGTCCCAGTCGTCGTGGGGCACGCCCCGCATGCGGCGGACGCGGTGGCGGCCGTAGAGGACGGGGTGGACGGAGCGCGGGGGCTCCGCGGAGTCCGGCAGCAGCAGCCGCGCCGCCTCGGTGAACGTGTCCTCCGCCGCCTCCAGCTCGTCGTGGGACTCCAGGGACTCGGCGATGATCACCCAGGGGGCCGGGTCGCGTGGCGCGGTCAGCCGGATGCCGTCGATGATCGCCCTCGCCTCGGCCTCGTGGTCGTACTCCCACAGGTTCGAGGCCTTGAGGGCGCGGACCAGGGCGGGGTTCTCCAGGCCGTCCGAGGCGGACAGCAGGCGGTCGTAGAGCGCGGTGGCCGCGGGGCGGTCGCCGGACAGTTCCAGGTGGGCCGCCGCCGTCAGGAGCAGGGCCTCGGCGTCCTCCGGGTACAGTCCGGCGGTCCGCTCCAGGCGTGCGGCTTCGGCGGTGTGGTCGACGTTCTCGGCAGGCGTGTCGGGGCGCATGGGGGACACCGTACTGCCGGGCGATGACAAACGTGAGGCGCGGTGGGGGCGCACGGATCGGGCCGCTGTCCTCGAAACGGGCGGCTCGGGTGGGGGAGTTGTGCGGGGCAGGAGTGGCCTGGTCCGGAGCCGGGGGCCCGGTGTCCGAGCCGGGCGGTGGGTCCGCGCCGGTCGCGCTCGACGCCCTGAGGGTCGGGAGGGTGGCCCAGGCCGGTTTACGGCCACGAGTTCCCACGTCTGTCACCCGCTGATCCCGGCCGCCTGGGCGCGGCCCTCTGTCATCGGCGGCGCGGCTATGGCCAGTTGCGGGCGGCACGCCTATCGTGCGGGCGGCTCCGGTTGAGGTGAGTGCGGATGCGGGCGGTGTCGGGCGTGCGGGTCGTGGGGCACGGCGAGCGGCGCAGGCGTGCCCGGCGCAGGCGGGTGCTGTGGGGCGGGGGCGAGGTGCTCGTCACCGTGGGGGTGCTGCTCATGCTGCTCGTGGTGCACCAGTTGTGGTGGACCAACCTGGAGGCGCGGCGCGGGGCCGAGCGGAAGGTGGAGGCCCTGGAGCGGGAGTGGGGGA
>NZ_JBLEBI010000044.1:0-43285 GCF_047340315.1 Streptomyces sp. AF1A | reverse complement strand
CACCCCGGCACGCCTGGAGACGACACCCGTGTGCTGTGCAGGTGCGGCACTGCGGGGACGGTGCCGGCCCGATGACGACACTCAGCCCGCACGATCCGCGAGGTGCACAACCAAAGCTGGGACGCCATCGTCCCCCTGCTCAGCACCCACCGAGAGATCGGTAGTTGGCGGCAGGCGGGCATGGGGCGCGGGCTTCGATCAGCTTGGCAAAGCCCCGTGCCGAGGCGGACTCGCACGGCCTGTACGGACATGCGCCCCCTGGGCCATGTCGAGGGCCTGGGTGACGAGCAGGCCGCCTGGCGCGGCCAGCGAACCTCTCCGCACCGGCCACCGGGGCGACGACATGCCGCACTGGGTCGATTTCCTCGGTCTCGGTCATGCCCGGATCGTCGCGGACGCCGTGCAAGTGTCCGCGGTCTGAACAAGCCACAGTGGCCGCGCGCTGGAACGGCCTGGCAGTCCTGCCCGCCCACCAGTACACCCGATGCCACGGCATGCGGCTGGCCGTCGTCGGCACCGCCCGCCTGCAAGGCGGTGACCTCGACGAAGCCCTTCACACGAGACGCCGCTGCCTGGAGTGCTCCGCCCGGTGAATTCAACGTGCGTCGAAGAACTTCTCCCCACCCTCAGAGGGCGGTATCCAACCCTTTATGGTTCGCTGTTGTGCGTGGATGAGGTGCAGTGATCAGTTGCTGGGGGTAGCCGATGCCCGGGTGCCGAGCGACGGGATTCAGTGGGCGGGAACCGATTCGGACGACGGCTGCCAATCCCGCCTGATCAGCCCGTAGACCCACGAGTCGGAGACCTCGCCGTTGACGACGCAGTCTTCCCGCAACGTCCCTTCACGCACGAAACCGAGCTTCTCGAGCACGCGGGCAGATGCCACGTTGCGCGTATCGGTCTCAGCTTGGACGCGATTTAGGTCCAGCGTGTCGAATGCCCACCGCAGCAGAGCGCGCGCGGCCTCGGTCGCGTAGCCGTGGCCCCACGCCGCATCATCGAAGCAGTAGCCGAGCGAGGCACTGCGGTAGTCCGGATTCCACCTGTTCAGGCAGCACCAGCCGATGAACGCCCCGTCGGAGACACGATCTACGGCCAGCCGCGCCCCGGTGCCCTCCTGTGCCATCTGCCGGCAAGCCGTGATGAACTTCCCGGCGCGCGCACGTTCGCTCCACGGTGGCGCGTCCCAGTAGCGCAACACGTAGGCGCTGCTGTGCAGTGCGAAGAGGTCGTTCGCATCCGCGTCTTCGAAGGCACGCAGTCGAAGACGAGCGGTGTGCAACAAGGGGGTGGGCAGCGACGTCCTCATATTCCCTCCCCTGATCGGTGGACGATCAATCAGACATCCGATGCGGGTCACTCGCAACAGGTTTTTTCGGCGGGCCGGCGGAACGACGTGAGCGCTCCTCGGTGCGATCGAGCGCCCCGGAGGGAGGCACCTGAGAGGTGATGCCCGGTTCAGCCTTTCGGTCGGGCTGAGCAGGCTGGTTGCGGCCCGCCGGAGGGGGCTACGGCCGTGGCGGTATGAACAGCCCCTGCGCGGTCTCGGCCAGGATCCCCCGCCGCTCCCCCTCCTCCAGCCCCCTCCTCCAGCCGCGCCTGCAACGCCCCCAACGTCAGCTCCCCGCCGGTAGTGCTCCGCGCCACCGGGGGCGTGGAGGTGCCGGTCAGCATCTTCGACATCCGGTCGCTTATCGCCCAGTACAACGGAGGCGGCGAGTACCACCGCGATCACCAAGCCCATGATGTCAACGGCCGGTCCATGCTTGCGGCCCGAGAGATCGGACGGTGTCGGGCGGTGCGGGGCGAGTAGCAGTGTCAATTCGTCGTAGCGCGTGGATCCCCCTACGGCCGGGATGGCTCTCAGAGGGGTGACGGTCCGGCTCATGACGCTGGTGCACCCTACGACGCCTCCTGATCGTGCTGGTAGGCGGCGAGGAGGAAGAGCCAGATCTCGCTGACGGTGGGGAAGGAGGCGATCGCGTGCCTGAGCCGTTTGAGCGGGACCTCGCCGGCGACCGCGATGGTTGCCGAGTGCAGGAGCTCGCTGATGCCTGGGCCGACGAAGGTCGCTCCGAGGAGGACTTCGCGGTCGAGGTCGACGACCAGCCTGGCGTGGCCCTGGTAGCCGTCGGCGTAGAGCTTGGCGCCCTGGACAACGTTGAAGTCGAGGTCGACGGTCTTGATGCGGTACCCGGAGCGTTCCGCCTGCTCGGCGCTCAGACCCACCGCGGCCGCCTCCGGATCACTGAAGAACACCTGGGGTACGGCCAACTGGTCGGCGGTGGTGGCGTGGTCGCCCCAGGGCGTGTCGTCGAGCGGACGGCCGGCGGCGCGGGCGCCGATGGCGTCGCCTGCGGTCCGTCCTTGGTATTTGCCCTGATGGGTGAGCAAGGCACGATGGTTGACGTCGCCGAGGGCGTACAGCCAGTCGCCGTCGACCCCCTGTACCAGGCAGGTGGTGTCCACATCCAGCCAGGAGCCGGGGGCGAGACCGACCGTGTCCAGGCCGATGTCGTCGGTGACGGGGGTGCGGCCGGTGGCGCACAAGACCTCGTCGGCCTCCAGCTCGCTGCCGTCGTCGAGGGTGAGAGTGACCGGCCCCTGCGGGTCCGGGCGGCGCAGGGCGGTCACCTGCACGCCCACCCGGACATCCGCGCCCGACTCTCTCAGTCCCTGAGCCACCAGTTCGCCGGCGAAGGGCTCCATGCGGGGGATCAGGCGACGCCGGGCGAGCAGCGTGACCTGGGAGCCGAGACCCTGCCAAAGGGTGGCCATCTCAATGCCGACTCCGCCACCGCCGATGATGGCGAGGCGAAGGGGCACGGTGCTGGATTCGGTGCTCTGCCGGTTCGTCCAGGGACGGGCCTCGGCGATGCCCGGGATGTCGGGCAACGCCGGTCGACTGCCGGTGGCGATGGCCACCGCGTGCCGGGCCGTGAGGGTGTGCCGGGCGCCGTCGTCACGGGTGACGCTGACGCGTCGAGGCCCGTCGAGACGGCCGTGGCCACGGAAGAGGTCGGCACCGATGGACTTGAGGAACAGGGCTTGTCTGGTGTCGTCCCAGTCGTGAACAGAGCGGTTGCGACGGGCGAAGACGCCATCGGCGTCGGCCCGGCCGGTGACAGCCTGCCGGGCACCGTCCACACGCCGCGCGTCGGCCAGCGCGATGACCGGCCGCAGCAGCGCCTTACTGGGCACGCACGCCCAGTACGCGCAGTCACCACCCACCAGTTCCCGTTCCACGACCGCTACGGAGAGGCCGGCGGCGCGGGCCCGGCCGGCGACGTTCGCACCGGCCGGGCCCGCGCCCAGCACGACCACGTCGTAAGACACTCCCGTCGGGGTTTCGTGCGATTGGCTCATGTTCTTCCTCGCATTCCTGGGAGTGCCTGACGACCGCCGAGGCGGTCGTGATGCTGCCCGTCGGGCCTGGCGTGGGCTCCCCCACCAGGCCAGGGCGCGCCCGTCAGGCGTCGGTGTGCGGGGGGCGACCGGCCATTCGATGTCGGTGCCGGCGAAAACGTTGAAGTAGTTGGGGGGTGTGTTCGACGCCAGATCCCTGCGTGATGTCCGCCTCGGAGAACCACGGGTCACACCGGGCCGGCTCGCCCGGCGGATACGTCGTCCGGGACACCGGGTTCACCGGCAAGCACTCCGGTCCGCTCGTACTGCAGCGGCCGGCCGGCGCAGATCACGGTCTGCAACCGGCCCTGCGGGACCAGTGGTCCGATGTCGCATCAAAGGTATGCCACACCGTAGTTGGCGGCCCACTCATGTTTCAGGTCATCCTCGTTCGCGTGCCCGAACGTGTACGCGGGAGAGTCCACCCGCAGCGCACGGTCCACCCTGATCAGTACGGCCTCGTGGCACGGGTAGACAGGATCGCCGTGGGTGTCCAGCACCCACTGGCGGGACCAGTCGTACACCGGGTCGCCCTTTCCGCGGATCTCGGCTGTTCCCTTGAAGCGATACCCCCGCCGGAGCAGGAAGTCGATCACGTTGACCTCAACCCGCGGATTGTTCCGCAGGTTCTCCACCGTATTGGGCGAGGCCATATTCATGAATACCAGGTGATCGTCGTCGTAGACGCGCACCGATCCCTTCGGGGAGAGGTTCGGTGAGCCGTCCTCACAGACCGTCGCGACAAACGCCAGCTTGGCGCTGGTGACAATCTGCCTCATGTCCTCGGTGATTATTCCCATCGGTCGTGAACCTTCCTTGCCACGCCTGCGTGCTCCGCCCTCCTGGGCCGTCACGCAGCCTTTTTCAAGCGTCAAACGGGCCATGGCCTGGTCCGCCAATGCCCCAGCGCTCGCTCTGGGCTGTTGCCCGGGCCCCCCGCCCTGCCGGGCCTCGTCCAGGCGTTCCTCATCCCGCAGCTCGGATTATTCGGAATCACCGGGCTTCAGCCGCAGGGATAGGCTGTTGATGCAGTATCGCTTGTCCGTCGGTGTCGCAAATCCCTCACCCTCGAACAATTCCCCAAGGTACGACCCGCAACGAGCGCACCGGACCACGGGATAGGGGGACTCGCCCTGCTGCACTTCTACCGAGTCGAGGTCCTTGGCGTCGTAGAACGCGGGCCAGCCACAGCGGGAGTCGAATTTTTCCTCAGAGGTGAACAGATCGGCGCCGCAGGCCCTGCAAGAGTAAACGCCCTCCTCTTTGGCGTCGGTGTACTCTCCCGTGAACGCCGCTTCGTCCTCGGCGCAGCGCAGCACCCTGTATTCCTCCGGACTGAGCTCGGCGCGCCACTCGGCGTTTGACTTCTCGATATCGTACGCCATGATTTCATCCTTCAAGGATGGGAGCGCCACCTCTGATGTGAGCAGCGCTCGACGGGTCGCATATCTCGATGATACCGGTCAAAAGAATGCCTCCGAAGCGGACCGGAACACCTCTTCGTGAGCGTTCTTCGTAAACAAATTGAGCGTAGAACCAGGGCTGCCGTCCGGGCGATCCGCCATACGATCTCGGTGGCGCCGCGGCCTCTGGTGTGACCGTAGTGGAAGGCATCGGCGTGCCCCGGCTCGGACCCGATCCCCGCTTTACAGCGTGGACGGGAGCTCTTGGTCGGCCCAGACGAGCTTGCCGCCCGTTGCGGAGCGGAAGCCCCACCTATTGGACAACTGGGCGATCAGGAACAGTCCCCTGCCGTCTTCGTCGATGATGCGGGCGTGACGCAGGCGCGGGTAGCAGTCTCCGCTGTCAAAGACTTCGCAGGTCAGGACTTGGTGCTTGATGAGCCGTAGTCGGATGGGGCCGGCGCCGTGGTGGATGGCGTTGGTGACCAGTTCGCTGACGATCAGCTCCGTGGTGGGCACTTGATGCTCCAGTCCCCATTCGCTGAGTTGGCGGGCGGCCAGGTGCCGGGCGGCGCCGACGACGGCCGGCTCGGCCGGCAGGTCCCAGGAGGTAGTGTGGTCCGGCTTGAGCGTGTGGATCCGGGCAAGGAGCAAAGCGACGTCGTCGGATCCCGCCTGAGTCGACACGGTTTCCACCACTGAGGAGCACAGCTCTTCCAAGGGCTGTTCGGGCTGTGCCAGGGCGGAGCCGAGGCGGTGCATGCCGACCTCGATGTCGTCGTCACGGGATTCGACCAGACCGTCGGTGTAGAAGGCGAGCAGGCTTCCTTCGGGCAGTTCCACCTCCACCGCCTCGAAGGGGACCAGCCCGAGACCCAGGCCGAGTGGGGCCCCGGTGGGCAGGTCGGGGAAGGTGACCTGGCCCTGTGCGTCGACTATCGCGGGCGGGGGATGGCCTGCCCGTGCCATGGTGCACTGCTGGGTGACCGGGTCGTAGACGGCGTATACACAGGTCGCGCCCATGATCGCGGGGTTCTGATCCGGAGCGTCGTCATCTTCGCAGGTCAGCCGCCGGACGCTGTCATCGAGGTGGCTCAGCAGTTCGTCGGGAGGCAGGTCCAGGTCCGCGAGCGTGCGGACGGCGGTGCGCAGCCTGCCCATGGTGACCGCGGCGTTGATGCCGTGTCCGACCACATCACCGACGACGAAGGCCACCCGGGCACAAGGCAGAGGGATCACGTCGAACCAGTCGCCTCCGACACCGGCGTCCGTGTCGGCCGGCAGGTAGCACCCGGCCGCCTCGACGGCCACGCCGCCCCTCAAACGGTGCGGGAGCAGGTTGCGCTGGAGGGCGAGGGCCACGCTGCGTTCGCGCGTGTACTGGCGGGCGTTGTCCAAGGACAGCGCGGCCCGGGTGACCAGTTCCTCGGCCAGGAGCAGGTCGTCCTGCTGGAATGGCGTCGGGTCCTCGCTGCGTGCGAACACGGCCACGCCCAACACGGAGTGCCGGGCACGGATGGGCACGATCATCACGCTGTGAATCCCGTTCTCACGGATCTTCGGCGCCCGTGCCGGGTCATGGTCGACCCATGTCCCAGGGGTGGCGTCCAGTACCGGTTCCAGGTGGGACTTTCCCGTGCGCAGTGCGTTGGCGAGTGGCGAGTTCGGGGGCACGGAAACTGCCTCCCCTCGCGCAAACGCCGACTCCGGGACCCCTGGGTGGACCGAGGCCAAACCCGCACGTCGAAACACGCGGGAGTGGTCGTACATCGTGTCGATTCGACCGGAGGTTTCTCTGCCGAGTGAAACCGGCTCCGCCAGGTCGACGGTGGCGTAGTCGGCCAACAGGGGCACGGCGAGAGTGGCCAGTTCCTGTGCGGTCTGCATGACATCCAGGGTGCTCCCGATGCTTGTGCTGGCCTGGCTGAGGATCGCGAGGCGCTCGCGCACCCGCTGGTTGCTGGTCACATCCACGGTCAAGGAGCAGACTCCCAGGGCCTGGCCGTCCGCATCCTGGAGGCAGAAGAACGAGGCCGAGAATGCGTGCTCCCGGCGCGGATCTTCCGGCGGCCATGCCCGGTACTCGTGGACCGCGGAAGTGCCGCTCGCCAGCACCTGCCGCATCACCGCTTCGAGCGCCTCGGCCTCGAAGCCGGGCAGTTCATCCTTCAGGCGGCGTCCGAACCTCCGGTCACGGGAAACGCCGTGCTGCTCCATCGGGTCGTTCATCCACGTGCAGCGCAGCTGCCGGTCACGAATGGCGATGCCGACCGGCGCGCGGGCAAACAGCGACTCCCGCACCGATCCGTTCACCGTTCCAGGGGAGAGCGCGCCTGCGGCGGTCAGGGATACCAGCCACCGGTGCGCCGCGTCCTGTCCCCACAGCAGCGAGAGGCGCACGCTCAGGTTGAGCGTGTGGCCGTCGCGGTGGCGGACCGCCGCGGTGCCGGACCAGCCACCCTGGGCACGGCACTGCCCGGCGAACGCTGATACCCCCAGCGCCTCCTGGGACGACGGCAGCACGAGTGTGGCGGATCGTCCGACCACGTCCTGAGCGCGGTACCCGACAAGGTGCTGAGCGGCTCGGGTCCACGCGACCACCGTCCCCTGCTCGTCGATCACCGCTATCGCTGCGTCGGATATCTCGGGGAGCCCCAGCGGCTCCAGTAGCGCAAGCTGGTCAGTGCTCATCTTCGCGGTCTCCATCAGATATGTCACGACTCGACCGTAAGCGCGCATCTGCCCACACGTGCTTACCATTTTCTGAGCAAAAAACCCGACCACTTCGCGCCGAACGGCCAGACGGGCCCCTGAGCGCCGCCTGTCGGACCGATGTCGTGTCGAAGGCCGAAGGCGCCGGTGAGGGCTTTGGGAGAGAAGGAAGACAAGAGGCGGATGGTCCCCGTCGCTGATATTTTTTAAGGGCGCTAGCCCTGCTTACGACGATCCGATTGGACGGCCCGCATGGCGATCATCTCGGGCGGTTTCCACGGCCGACGACCACCCCCAGGCAGGAAGCTGCCACCCGGGCAGTACGAGACCACGGACTTTCCGGTCCTCTCGGCCGGGCCCACACCGTGGATCAGCTCAGAGAAGTGGGAGCTGTCCGTCACCACGGAGACCGGCAAGCGGCACAGCTGGGACTGGGCCGCCCTCATGGAGCTGCCGTCGGAAACCCCGACGGTAGACCTCCACTGCGTGACCAAGTGGTCGAAGTTCGGCACCCAGTGGCAGGGGGTGTCTTTGGACGTCCTGCTCGCCGATGTCGAGACGGCTGCCGAGTACGTCCTCGCCTCCTCCTACGGGGGCTACACCACGAACCTCCCGCTGGAGGATCTTCTGGACGGCAAGGCCTGGATCGCGTACGGCTACGACGGCCGGCCGCTCTCCGCCGAGCACGGCGGTCCCGCCCGACTCCTCGTCCCGCACCTCTACCTCTGGAAGTCCGCGAAGTGGGTGCACGCACTGGAGTTGCGGGAGAACGACACCCCGGGGTTCTGGGAGAGCGCCGGCTACCACGATTACGGAGACCCGTGGCAAGAACAGCGGTATCGGGGAGACTAGGCGACCGGCTCCGATGGAGGGTCGCCGAGGTGACAGAACGCCGCGCCGAGTCCGCGACGGCCGTCACTCTGGTGCTGGAGGTGCCGGAATGGCCCGGCCATCTGGCAGGCCAGCATGTGGACGTCCGGCTGACCGCGGAAGACGGCTACAGCACACAGCGCAGTTACTCGATCGCTTCGGCCCCGGACGGAACACGCCTGGAACTGACAGTGCAGCGCGTCCTCGATGGCGAGGTCTCGCCCTACCTGGTCGACGAGCTCATGCCCGGCGACCAGCTGGAACTGCGGGGACCGGTCGGAGGCTGGTTCGTCTGGCAGCCGGAGCAGCAGGAACCGGTCCTGCTCGTGGCCGGAGGGTCCGGGCTGGTGCCGCTGATGTGCATGATCCGCTCGCGGCGTGCGGCCGGCAGCCGGGTTCCCTTCCGGGCGCTGTATTCTCTGCGATCACCGGCCGATCTCTTGTACGGACAAGAAATCCGCCAAGGAACACCCGGGGTCGACGTCACACACATCTACACCCGGGAAGCGCCAGAGCAGTCCGCGCGTCCCCCGGGCCGCATCACACCCGACGACCTGGTACGCCACGGATGGCCACCGGATTTCGCGCCCACCTGCTACGTCTGCGGCCCCACGGCATTCGTCGAGAAGGCTGCTGCCTACCTGGTGCTCCTCGGACACGACCCCCAGCGAGTCCGCACGGAGCGCTTCGGCTGAGGAGAGGACTGAGATGACGGCAGGCACACCGGCAGACGCCGGTACCCCACGCGAGGCGGAGGGCGGCTACATCGACGGCAATGCGCTGGCCGGCCCTCTGGCCGAACTCTTCGCGGTCGACCTGACAGCAGCGACCAGCCAGTGCGCGCACTGCAGCAACACCGGGCCCGTCGCACTCCTGCACGTGTACCGCCAGTCACCGGGACTGGTAGCCCGCTGCCAGCAGTGTGGCCACGTCATGCTACGTCTGGTGCGCGCACCGGAGACGGTCTGGCTGGACATGAGCGGCATCACCGTACTGTCGGTCCGCGTCGGCTCCGACTGAGCCCCCACGGCCTCCCTGCGGATGACACGTCCTCGCACGGTGGTGCCCGCCACGACCGGCGGGCGGGGCCGCTGAGAGCTGGTGGGCCACCACTGCTCGGGTTCGGCGCGTCGATCGGAACCTGGGGCTACTGGAAACGGCCGTCGAAGCAGGTGTCGCTCCTCAGGTCGGAGAACCGAAGGCCGACGACTGCTCCCCCTTCCACCACCCAGCGCAGGTCGTAGGACGCTTGGTAGGACGGCGGCCAGAAGGAGCAGAAGCGTCCATCCTCGTCGACGGACCAGGTGCCCTCCGTCTGGCGTCCGGCCTCGAAGTAGGAGGTGCTCCCGTCGGGCTTGAACGTCTGGGTCGTGCCATCGCCGTAGGCCAGGCGGCCTGCGGTGACGGCGGTGGGGATCTGCTCAGGCGGCACGATGGCGCCGTCTTCAGGGTGCAGGTTGTCGATGTCCCTGGTCACTGTGCGGGTCCTTCCCTCTGGCCCGACGGTTCCGTTGCTTCGGTCGTCTCGAAGACGCTCAGGTACTGGCCGTAGCCTTCCTGCTCCAGATCCTCCAGGGGGACGAAGCGCAGCGAGGCGGAGTTGATGCAGTACCGCAGTCCTCCACGGTCGCTGGGCCCGTCCGGGAACAGGTGCCCGAGGTGACTGTCCCCTTGAGCCGACCGTACTTCGACACGGAGCATGCCGTGGCTGCTATCCGGCCTCTCGACGACGTGGCCGGACTCCAGGGGCTTCGTGAAGCTGGGCCAGCCGGTCCTGCTGTCGTACTTGTCGACCGAGGCGAAGAGAGGCTCCCCGGACACGATGTCCACATAAATGCCGGGTGCCTTGTTGTCCCAGTAGGCGTTGGAGAACGAGGGCTCCGTTTCGTCTCGCTGGGTCACACGGTACTGCTGGTCGGTGAGCTCTGAGATGCGCTGTGGGCTCTTGCTGTACTCCGGCATGCCTACCTCCCACACGGTGCTGGAGTGTCCGTTCTGTCTTCTTTGCGTCGTGCATCGCCCCAACTCTTACCGTGTTGCAGAGGTGCGGGGCCGGGGGTGCGAGCCTGTCTGGGGCGCGATGTACGGCGAACCGCGGCAGGAACGAGCCTCAGCAGCCGCGACTCCCGCGGACCGGCGCCGCTACTCACCTGGCTGCGCCTGTTCACCCCTCATGCCCTGCGCGGCCTCTGCTTCCTCGGCTGAGATGTCCTCGGCGATGGCAAGCACCCGCCGCAGGCTGGCGGGGGGAATCACGACGCCGCCGGCGCTGTCCATGTAGATGTAGTCACCGGGCTTCACGCACACACCGGCAACCTCAACAGCCACAGCGCAGGCGTACGGCATCACCGTGTCGCCGCCCCATCGGACCGCCTCCCCCCTGCACCAGGTTGCGAAACTGTAGCCACGCAGCTGGCCGAAATCACGCAGCCGGCCGTCTGCGAGGACGCCGGCCAGCCCGGTGCCGTCCGCCCTGGCAAGCTTTGTGCCCCCGCCGTGGGACGCGTCGGGGTGGCCTCCGCTGGAGATCACGAGCACCTGGCCCGCCTCGGGCGGGTTCCCCAGTGCTTTGTAGAAGTAGTACCGGAAGTCCTGGCTCTCCACGACCAGGTCGTCGCGGTAAGGGAGAAAGCAGATGGTGGCTGCAGGCCCGAAGAGATAGCGGAGAGGGTCCGGGCTCGCCATGGCGGGTATGTGCGCTCGGTGGCCATGGACCCGGTTCATGGCGTCGACGAGCGTGGCGCACCCCAGGCGGGCTGCCTTCTGAGCCGGTGTCTCGTCCTCCATGAGCATCCTCTCTCAGAGGGCCATGGGCTCTGTCCGGCGCGCCACCGTGGCGCCGTCATGGACCTCGGCTGGGCCGGAGCCGCGTGAGGGCTGCGCGTGCCCGACCCTCTGCAGGTCGTGTGCCAGAGCCTTCGTCCGCCGGGCCGAGACCCGAACCGCCGGCACTCCTCCGCGGTGGCCGGTGACGAACAGGCATGCGAGTGAACTGCGCCCAGCGTGAGAGGAATTCCCGCTGTCACTCACTCTTTCAGTGTCGCGTTCACACGCTTGCAGGGCATCTTGGCCACCGTTCTCGCCCCGGCGCCGTGCCGGGACCGCGTTGCGTCCTCTTGTTCCTGTCGGGCGGAGCCGGTGACGTGCGGTATCTGCACCGGCCGGCCCCTGGGATGCCTGCGGCGCAGGCGCTTGACATGATGGGAGGAGCGCCGAGACAAACGTCCCTCCCGCTCGGCCGAGTCACTCGGGCAGAGTCCGCCTCTGGCCTGCGGTTGCGCCGGGAAGCGTACCTGCCCCCACGCACCGGCCGTCGCGGCAGCCCCTGTGCGACGACAGGAGAATGCCATGGCCGCGCACACCGTTATCGACAGGTTGCACTCGGGAGGGATCACGGCGAGCCGATTCGGACTCGTGCTCAACCTGGCCAGCATCGGACGGCTCAAGTTCGAGGATTACGAGGTGGAGAACATCCGTCCTGTGGTCGTCTCGAGCCCGCTGCTGCGACGGCCGCTGAGAGGGCTCGGAGAGACGAGACTGGCCAGAGCCATCGGGATCACAGAGATCACGATCGCCGGGATGATCTCCACCGGACGGTGGGCGCCCAGGGTCTCGGCAGCCGGTAGCCTGCTCGCTGCCGGCATGTTCACCGTCACGCTCAGTTTCCTGATCAGCACTCCGGAGGCGTGGCACCAGCGGGGCCGAGAGCCGAAGCTCTCGCCGGCCGGCCAATTTCTGATCAAGGACGTGGTGCTGCTGGGTGCCTCCCTGGTCACTGCCGCGGAATCGCTGAGCAGAAACCGACGGCAATAGCCCGTCGGCTCTCCGCGGTCAGACAGGCGGTGGTGGTGACGCGCAGGAACTCGACCGGGGCACGGCAGGCCGGGCAGCACCGGTCCGCGTCGCCACCGTATGGCCCATCGACCGGGACCCTAGTCTCCCTGGTACCGCTGTTCTCGCCACGGGTCTCCGTAGTTGTGGTAGCCGGCGCTCTCCCAGAAGCCGGGCACGTCGCTCTGCCTCAACTCGATCTCGCGCACCCACTTCGCGGACTTCCACAGGTACAGATGCGGGACCAGCAGCCGTGCGGGGCCACCGTGTTCGGGTGCCAGGTCGCTGCCGCCGTAGCCGTAGACGATCCACGCTTTGCCGTCGAGCAGGTCGGCGAGAGGGATGTTCGTGGTGTAGCCCCCGTACGAGGTGACAAGAACGTGCTCCGCGGCCGTCTCCACGTCCGCGAGTAGAACGTCCAGGGACACGCCTTGCCATTCGGTGCTGAACTTCGACCACTTCGTCACACAGTGCAGGTCGACCGTCAAAGACTCCGCCGGGAGTGCCATCAGGCCTGCCCAGTCCCACACGTGCCGATTCCCGGCTTCCGTGGTCACGGACAGCTTCCAGTCCTCCTGCCGGATGCGAGGGGTGGGCCCGGCGGACAGTACCGGGAACCCGGTCGTCTCGTACTGCCCAGGCGGCAGCTTCGTGCCCGCCGATGGCCTTCGACCGTGGAAGCCGCGCGAGATGAACGCCATGGTCACCGTCCCTGTGAGTCCTGGGTGGCCCCAGCGGGCCCGTTCGAAGGTGGGCGCCCGGGATGAGCCATTTCTTACCTCCGGCGCCTCCGAAACGTGAGTCCTGGGAGCGCGGTCCTTCTCGTCCGTCACGTCGGGCGACTGCCAGGCGCTTTGGTCAGCGCTGCCCGAGCCGACGTAGTCGCCCCCGCATCAGCCCGCGGCGCTGTTCGTCCCGGCGCCGGCAGGTCTTCCGTGGAGGCGCCTGTCCCGGGCGGTCCGGCAGACAGCCTGTCGGACCCGCTACGGAGGAACAGTCGTCACAAGATCATCGCCCCGTGGGGTCAGGCAGCTTGGGATCACCCGTGCGCCCTGGCCCGGCCGGGGGGCGGCGCGCTCAGGAGTCCTCTCCACTGTCAGGCACCACATGGACAGCCGCCTCCTCGGCGGAAGCGGCACCGTTGTCGATGCCCACGTCCCGTGCCCAGTAGTCGTCGCCGTCGTAGCCCGCGGCGAGAACGTCCGTGTCCCAGCTGAGGAGGCGTCCGGCGCGCTCGTCGCCGACCTGGTCGTCGATGAGCTCTCCGTCCGTGCCGATCGTGTCACCCAGCCCGTCGCCCTCGTCCGGTGGAGCGACTTCCGGCACCTCGCGCCTGAGCCGATGCGCGAGGTCCTCGTGGGAGGCGCCCTCCCTCCCGGTGACGCCCCAGTCATTCACGGCGAGGGGTGTATCGGCGGGTGAGTAACCCCGGTCCAGGACGTCCTCTCCCAGTTCGTCCTCGTCGTACTCCTCCTGCGAACGCAGGGGGTTCGAGTCGGCCAGGTCCTCGTAGGGCGGGACATCGTCGGGTGAAGTCATTACGGCCTCCATGCCATCGGATTCCCGCGACCTCTCGGTACTGTCGCCTTGGCGAAGGCTCGGCGGGACGATTCCAGTAAAGCGGCCCGATGTCGACCAGGCGTCTATTCGGCATAGTCACCCGGGCGGCCGGCCGTCGACCCCGGATGAGCAGGAGCGAAGAGGCCTCTGGGGCGCGAGGCCGCCTCGCCGCACTCTCCTCAATCCCGGACGGCCCACGTTGCCGCAGTGGCCGAGATCGATCAGCTGCTCCGATCCGGGAATCTCCTGAACGAACCGGCCCACCACCGGGCAGTAATGGGTGATCGTCGCTGCCTCGGCAGCCAGGTCGTCGTAGGCGTCACGAATCGGGAGCTTGGACCAGCCCCGGCCCGGTATTCCTCCGGACAGTCGTATGCGTCAGTACCCGTCGCGAGCTGCGTCTAGTTGCGGCCCGCCATGACCCCGCCGTCGACGTTGAGGATGGCGCCCGTCGTCCAGCTCGAGGCCGGCGAGAGGAGGAAGACGATCGCGGAGGCCACGTCCTGCGGGGTGCCGACCCGACCGAGGGGATGCAGCCCGCTCAGCTGCTCCATCGCGGCATCCAGCTGGTCTGCCGGGAAGACCTTCTCGAACAGGGGCGTCCTGGTGACGGCCGGAGCCACGGCGTTCACACGGATGCCCTCGCCGGCGAGCTCGATGGCCAGGTTGTGCGTGAGGGCGTGCAGTCCCGCCTTGGCCATCGAGTAGGCCGACGACGGTGTCACGGCGAGGGCCTGGTGCGCCCACATGCTGCCGACGTTCACAATGGCGCCGCCCTGCCCCCCGGCGACCATGCCCCGGACGATGGTCTGAGTCAGGAAGAAAGTCGCCCTGTTGAGGTCGTGATATGCGTCGTAGTCCGCGACGTCGTAGTCGAGGAAGGGCTTCGGCTTGAAGAACCCTGCCGAGTTGACGAGGAGAGTGGCGTCGGGGTGGTCCTCCGCCAGCTGCTTCTGCGCCTCGATGACCTGGTTCCAGTTCGCCAGGTCGGCCGCGACCGACCACGCGCTGCCCGAGCGCGACAGGCTCGCCACGGCCTCGTCGAGTTTCCGACCCGGGCGGCCGACGATCACCGCGCTGCCTCCCTGCGCGATCACATCTTCGGCGGCCTTGAGGCCCATGCCGCTGGTTCCGCCGATCACTACGAGCTTCTTGCCTTCGAAGTCCATGGCCACGATCCTTCTCCATTGAACGGTGAACACTTTTTCTGTGTTCCATTTGACCCTGCCATAGCAGTGTCTACAACAGCTCTATAAGGTCTCTACGGAGTGAATCGCAGTGGCCATGTGATCCGACGAAACTCCATGCATTTGCCCTGCCTACCGCTTCCACCCACTGCGCATTACTGCACGAAAAAACGGCCCGTGCAGGAGCCGCGTGACAAGGAGCGGCACGGCCTGATTTCATCGCGGCAGTGCCCCGCTGAGCGCGAGACCCTGCTCTCCGTACGCTGCCTGCCGGGCGGCCGGCCAACTCTGTCCGCCGCTCGACCGCCTCCACCCGCAGATCGGCCGGCAGCTTGCGCGCCCGCGGCGCACAGGCCCGCCCCAGTCCCCCCGCAGTCGAACCGCCGAAAGGTGGCAGCGCTCATACTCTTCGGTCAATTCTCTGTCGGAGTACCGTGCCGCCCGGTTGGGCATGCCCTCCTTCCGGAGTTGCACGGTCCCGACTCCCGGCCGTGGCGGCGTCTCCGCAGGATGCTTGTGACAACGACATGGATCCTGGCCCCTGCTCGACCCAGGAATGGGCCCGCTCGCCCTGGTCGAGGAACCTCTGCCCCGCCTGCTCCACTGCGTAGGCGGCCACAAGCCGGTTCCAGCTGTACCGACCCGGGCCGATCTCCGCGACGAGGTTCGCTCGGGTGAGGCGCGACAAGGCCTGGCGGACCCGGCGTTCGGGCCGTCCGGCCAGGTCCGCGACCTGCGATGCCGCGAACATGGGCTCTGGGAGGGCGCTCAGGTCGCGGAAGAGCGCGGCTGCTTCGGTGTCCAGCAGGCGGTACGAGCGGGTAATGGACTCGCGGACGTCGAGCGTCTGGTCCTCGTCGCTCCCGAAGGCGTCCAGGGTGCCGTGCCCCGGTGCCTCGTACTCGTCCGCGAGGCTCGCCAGACGCAACTGGGGTCGATACGCGGCGCGGGCGGCGACATTGGCCAGGGCCAAGGGGAGCTGCCCGGCCAGCCGGATGATGCGATCAACGGCCTCTGGTTCAGCTGCTGTCCTGGCTGCGCCGAGTCGGCGCGCGAGGAGGCTGCGTGCGTCCGTCTGGCTCAGGGGCATGAGTGTCAGGGGAAGTGCCTGGTAGGCAGCGACGAGTGCGTGCATCTGCATGCGGCTGGTGACAAGGACCATGGAGCCGGGGCCTCCGGGGAGGAGGTGCTTTATCTGGTCCGTGTTCCACGCGTTGTCGAGCAGGACGAGCACTCGGCGGCCGGCGAGCAAGCCGCGGAACATGAGCCCCCGTGCCTGCGCGGTCTGCGGCATGTCCTCGACACGGACCCCCAATGACCGCAGGAAGTCCTCGAGCACCTGCGCGGGGTCCCGCGGCTCGGCCTCCGGTCCTGCTCCCTGCAGGTCTGCAAAGAGCTGGCCGTCCGGGAAGCGGTCGGCCAGACGGTGCGCGACAGTGATGGCGAAAGCCGTCTTGCCCACTCCGGCCAGTCCACCGACTGTGCAGATGGCCACGGAGGACGACGCCTCTGCATCGGCGGCCAAGCGCTCGACCTGCTCCTGCTCTCTCTCACGGCCGACGAGGCTCGGCAGGGCGGCCGGGAGCTGGGCCGGTACGTGCGGCGGGTGTGTCGCGGGCGCGCCCTTCGGGCGATCGGCGCTTTGCGGGAGCTGGAATCGCCCGGAGAGGATGCGCTCGTGGACTTGCTGCAGTTCCGGCGACGGGCTGACGCCGAGGCGTTGACGCAGCAGGTGACTGGTCGTGTGGTAGATCGTCAGGGCCTCGGACTGCCGGCCGGCGCCGTAGAGCGCGGTCATGAGGAGACCGCATACGCGCTCTCGAAGCGGGTGCTCGACAAGCAGCGCCGACAGCTCCGCGGCGGCCTCGGCGTAGTGCCCTCTCTCCACTTCGCAGGCGAGCTGCTCCTCCACACACGCGAGGCGCATCTCGCCGAGGACGCTGCGCTGCTGGTCCGCGAACGGCCCAGGGACCCCAGCGAGGGCCGTCCCCCTCCACATTTCGAGGCCCTGGGTCAGCAGGCCGGCCGCAGACTCCAGGTCGCCGGTGCTACGCGCCTCCTTCGCCCTTGCCGTCGTCTCCTTGAACCTGTTCAGGTCCAGAGCGTCCGGTTGAATGCGCAGCAGGTAGCCCCCGTCGACCAGGCTCACGGAGCTGTCACTCTGCTCCCGCAGTGCCTGCCTGAGCCTGTAAACGTACGTGCGCACGGAGCCCACGGCCGACGGTGGGGCCTCGTCGCCCCACACGTCATCCACCAGTTTCGAGAGACTTACGGGCCTGCCCGCCCTGAGCAACAGCGAAGCGAGCACCGCGCACTGCCTCGGCTGGCCGGCTCCGGCCTCACTTCCCTGCCGGTGGAGCCGGACCGGCCCGAGCACTGAGAACTGGACACCTGCATGCATAGTGCCTACCGCCCTGGAGATCCTTTTGAGACTTGACTGCTTGGCTGCCGGGAGGGGATCGCTCTCCCCGAACGTACAGCAGATCGACCAATTTAAAGGACCAAAAGGTCCTATCTTGCGTGGAGTAAACCTGCTTTTTGTGGAGGGGGCCGCCGTTCTCGGCCGTTGGCTCGGGCCGCATGTGGGCACAGAATATGCAATCGAAGGCGTCCTCCGGGGCGTCACAGCCGGGCCGCCTCTGCCGACCGGGGTGGACGGATAAGTCCAGTACGACACGAAGACCGCGACGCACTCGCCTGTGACGCACACAAGGGTTCCTCGGCGCCGCCTCGCCAGTTGACACAGAAGATCGCGTTGTCGACTTCCCACAGCTCGTGAACCCGGGTCACCGTTCCCGGTCCGGTTCGTCCGGCTCTCCAAGCCGTGCAGACCGGCTCGATCAGAGCCGTGCGGGCATGGAGACATCACTGAGGTACGGACGATCAGCACTCGCGCTCAGACCGGCTCGGGGTGCTCCACTGGGCGGGTGGTCGAAGTCCAGGCGGATCAGGTGGGAGCCGCTGCACCACCTCCCGGGACGCGCCCGAGCTTCTGCGCGAACCCGGCACCTCCGCTGCCTGCCGGCATTGTTCCTCACGGGTGGGCAACTGGGCCGCGGCGAAGCCCTGCCGGCGCTCGAGGCGATGCAAGGCCCAGGCATCCACGTCATGCCATGGCTTCAGGAGACCTTGGGCAGCCGCCATTCCGGGCGGATGCGGTGGCAGGTGTACCCGTACGGATAGCGCTGCAGGTAGTCCTGATGCTCTGGCTCGGCCTCCCAGAAGGCACCGGCGGGCGTCACCTCCGTGACGACCTTCCGCGGCCACAGCCCGGATGCGTCCACCTCGGCGATGGTGGCCTCCGCGTCGCGCCGCTGCTCATCATCGAGATAGAAGATGGCCGACCGGTAACTCGAGCCGACGTCGTTGCCCTGCCGGTTCAGCGTCGTGGGGTCATGTATCTGGAAGAAGAACTCGAGCAGGGCCCGGTAGTCCGTCCGCGCCGGATCGTAGGTGATCTCGATGGCCTCCGCATGGCTGCCGTGGTTGCGGTAGGTGGGGTTCGCCGTCTCGCCCCCCGTATAGCCGACACGGGTCGAGACCACGCCGTCCAGGGCCCGAAACAGCTCCTGCATGCCCCAGAAGCACCCGCCTGCCAGTATTACTCTCTGGTGTGCCATGCCGTGTTGCCCTCCTGCTGATTCCGCCGTCCGAATACATGGGGCCGAAACGCATGGACTGGCGCTCCATCGACCTTGCCGTGTCCCGCCGGCACCGCGTGCTGCGGCTCGGGGCGCCGCGACGGCGGCCGTTCAGCGCCCACGGTGGTTAGCTGCACGGCCCGCGGACTCCTTACGCCCTTTCCGGCTCTGGCCGAAATCCAGCAGAGCAGGCTCAGACCGGAAGGCGTCGGGGGTGGGACGAGACGGTGGGCACCCTCTTCTTCCAGGGAGCGGATCTCGAGGGTGAGGTGGCGGCATCGCTCCAACAAGTACCGGTCCAGTCGCGCAACCGTGCCATCCATATTGCCTGCAGTCCTCGATGACCCAAAGCCGGTCGCCGCCCCATTGCCTCGCCCAGGTCAGCAGGCGCAGGTGATCACCGCTGGTGGTCCGCGTGGTGCGTTCGCCTGGCTTGCGGCCGCGGTCATCCACGGCAGCCGCAGTGTGATTGCGCTTGTGTGCATCGAATCCGAAGACCACCATCGGCCGGGTCCTCTCGCCGGCGCCGTCGATTGGTGTCGGGACAGCCGGTGGTCACACCTCAATCAGGGCCTTCGCCGTGCTCCTGACTTGTTGAATCGACCCCAGACGCTCGGTCTGCAGCCGGCAGGTCCGGGACGGATGGCGCTTCGTTGGCACGGACAACGGCGATGAAGGCGTGGGCGAGCATGGCGAGGGTGACCCAGCGGGTCCAGGAGGGGTAGCGGCGGACTTGGTGCTCATCCAGCCTGGCCAGCCCCTTCTCACTCTGGAAGGTTTCCTCCACCCGTCATCTGGATCCGGCGACCCGTACCAGCTCGGTCAGCGGCACCAGCCAGGGTGAGAAGCAGCGGTGTAGGCGAGTTCGCCGGCGGCGCGGTTGCGGCGGATCAGCAACTCGTGGTGGTCCGGGCCGGGGCCGGAAGGGTCGATGCCCGCCCAGTCGTAGTAGCGGTTCCCCTTCGCGCTATGTCCGGACGGGAGTTTCTGCCAGGCCCGTTTCACCCGTCCGCGGTTGCGGACCTACTCACCGGAGCCGGCATCCGGTGGGTACGCAGCGTCAACTCGGCGCTTGACGAATGTCATGCTGCGCGGGCGGTATGCGATCCGCATCGGTGCACGGTGGCCAAATCGCCCGGTCGGAATCGACCCGGCGGGCTGAGACGCCGCGGACGAGCGGGCGGCTGCTCCTGCGCCGCTGGGGACCGGCCCGCATCGCGAACCTGCTGCGGCTGATGCCCTCGACCGTGCACCGGGCCTGGCCGAGCGGGAGGACAGAGGATGTGCGGGACCAGAACTCTGGCCGGACACTTGAGTGCGATCGCTCGCTGCCTGCATGGAAACCGGGGTGCGATGGCCATGGAACATGGCACGACACGCTCTTCCACGGGAACGGACGTCGTGTACACGGGTTCCGTGTTCGGCGCACCGTGCTGGGTGAGCTTGACCAGCCGCGATCTCGACGCGACGCAGCGTTTCTACAGTGCCGTACTGGGCTGGCGATGGCGCCCTGCCAGACTGGGTGACCGTTTTCTGACCGCGCTGGCGAACGGGATACCCGTCGCGGGGGTCGCGGGGATGGCCACTGTCTGGCATATGCCGGTGGCCTGGACGCCGTACTTCGCTGTCGAAGACGCGGACGAGACGGTCGCTCGCGTCCGGGAGCGTGGTGGGACCGTGGCTGTGGGGCCGCTCTCCTTTGCGCCCGGCAGGGCGGCGCTGCTCGCCGACCGCGACGGGGCCATCTTCGGGATATGGCAGGGCAGGCTCGTCGCCTGGGAGGCGTGGCGGCAGGCTGCACCGGTGTTCGTCACCCTCCACACCCGCGACGCTCTCGATGCGGCGATCTTCTACGGCGAGGTCCTCGGCTGGGATCGCTCTGGCTGCTGCGAAGTGGAGTACGAAGGGGAAGAGGTGGTGCTGCGCACCCAGGGTTCCGTCGTGGCGCGCATCGAATCCGGTGCGGTGGATACAGCGCCCGACCGCTCGGTCCGGCCTCACTGGCAGGTCCACTTCGTGGTGGCAGACGTGTCGGGGTGTGCCCGAGCCGCACGAGAGCACGGCGGCGACGTCCTTGCGGAGTGCGAACACGAGGCGGCACTGCGCGATCCTGACGGAGCACTCTTCATGGTGAGCTCAAGCCGGGACCACTGACGCCTCTGGCCGATCGGCCCGGAGCCGAGTTGTACCAGTGTCCCCTCGATGATCGGAAAGCAGGACGGACTTTGTCCGTCGAACGGCTCCTCGCCCCGAGGGAAGCAGACGCCGCCGCACCGGCAGAGCACTCGGAACGGACGGTGGCCGCGTGGGACAGCATCGGGGACGATTGATGACAGGAGCTATCCAAGGTACACAAAGGGAGGAACACACAATGGCCGATACCTCGACGTCCGACCGCGCGGGATGGCAGTCCATGCTCGACGACGTCACCGCTGCACACAGCGGTGAACTGGTCACCATTGAAGTGGTGGATCCCTCACTCGGAGACCAGCACGAAGCGGAGCGGCTGCCGTTCTCCTACCTCACCTATGATCCGAAGGACGACGTGGTGGTCGTCGCCGTCGGCGGTCAGTCACCGCGTTACCCGGTCGTCCTCCGCCATATGGTCCCGCACCCCAAGGCGGTCGACGTCTCGACGCCGGACGTCGCTGAGGCAGCAGTCCGAGTGGTGGACCCGGAGGACACCGCGACCTTGATCACTTTCTTCCCTGCGGAGTCCAGGACTGCCTCGTGAACCAGCCCTGACCGAACGGTCCGGCACCCGGGGCTTCCCTTCGCGGAGCCGCGGGCGCCATACCGCCGGCCGCGACACACCGCCGACGCCGTGGACCACCGTGATATCCGTCCTCGTCCGATCGCGGCGGCACCGGGTAGCGGCGTGCGCGCTGGGGGATGGCCCGCCTGCTCCATGTAGCCAGGCTGCCAGCCCTGCTCGCCCTGACCGGCAAGGCCCGGCTTCTGGGAGCCCCGCCGCCTGAGGCTCCGCCTGTTCTCCACCGCGGCCAGTGCGTCACCACCGGCCGTCGCCGCTACCTCCGCCTCGCGAAGCACTGGCCCTGGACCAACGTGATCACCGAAGCTCTGGACCGGCTCCGCGCCCTCCCGCCCCCGGGCTGACCAGCACCGCACCCCAGTCACCGCCCTGCGCCACGTACTTGGTGTAGCCCAGACGCTTCATCAGCTCGGCCCAGGCGCGGCCGATCCGGTCCGGACCCCAATCACCACATGGAAGGCGTCCGAGGCCTTGCCGCCGTGCGCGGTGGGGTCGACCAGTGGATCGATGATCTTCAACTGCTCGATGACCGAACCCGGCCAGCCGTGCGCGACGATCAGCGGCAGAGCATCCTTGTGCTGGGAACGGACATGGATGAAGTGGATGTCCAGCCCGTCGATCTCGGTGAGGAACTGTGGGTGGGAGTTCAGCTTCGCCTCGGCCTTGCGCCAGTCGTACTTCGACGCCCAGTAGCCGGCGATCTGCTTCGCCCGGTCAACGCCTGCGCCAGGCAGCACGATGAGTCCGAGCGTCGAACCACGGCGAGGTCCTCGCTTCTGGCTCACCACAGACAGTCGGGGTCGGACGGGCGCGTCGCCCTCCGTCACCAACCCATAAGTAACCTATCGCGCGCTAACCTCGCACGCAAGTTAAGTTTGGACTCTTAAAGGTGGCGAAGGTCACGTGGACTGTTGCATGCGGCGGGCGTCTCCAGACGCACCGTGGGCCCGCGTAGCTCAGCCGACCGGTCACCTGCCCGGGGGCGTCACCGCGTGCAGCGGCTGCATGTGCGCTCGGCACGCCGGGTCCTGCGCAGGCGGGGCCGCCGGCCCGGCCTGCGCGCTGTTGGTGGCGGGAGGACGTCTTGGACACAATTGCGGTGAGTGGACTCGGCTCTCTCGACCGGGCACCGCACGGTAGGCATCTGGCCTTGGGAAGGTGGACGGGCATGCGCCACTACGATCTCGTCGTCCTCGGGGCAGGCAGCGGCAACATGCTGCTCACCGAGGAATTCGGTCACCTTCGGACGGCCGTCGTCGAACCGGACCGTTTCGGCGGCACATGCCTCAACCGCGGATGCATCCCGAGCAAGATGTTCGTCATCGCGGCGGACGCGGCCGAGGACGCGCGGGAGGCAGAGCGACTCGGCGTGCACATGAGCGTCGCGCCGGTGGACTGGAAAGCCATCCGTGACCGGGTCTTCAGCCGCATCGATCCGCTGCACGCGAGCGCGGTCGACTACCGCAGGAAGAACGGTGTCGATGTGTACACCGAGGAGGCGCACTTCGTCGCACCGAAGGTGATCCAGGTCGCGGACGAGCGGATAACGGCCGACACGTTCGCCGTCGCGGTCGGGTCGCGGCCGGTGGTACCGGACATCCCCGGCCTCGACACCGTCGCGTACCACACCTCGGACACCATCATGCGGATCGATGACCTGCCCCCCTCCATGATCGTCATCGGAGGCGGCTTCATCGCGGCGGAGTTCGGCCATGTGTTCAGCGCCTTCGGCACACACATGACCGTCGTGCAGCGCGGGCCGCGCCTGTTGATGACGGAAGACGAGCAGGTGTCGGCGCGCTTCACCGAACTCGCCTCACGACGGCATCGTGTGCTTCTCGATGCGGAGGTCACCTCTGTCGAGCCGTGTGGGGACGGTGTGGCCGCCACCGTGGTGTCTCCGCGGGGGGAGCAGGTCGTCGAAGCAGCCATGCTGCTGGTCTGCGCCGGCCGCAGGCCCAACACCGACCGCCTGCGCGCGGCCGTCGGCGGGCTCGAACTCGACGAGCACGGCCACATCGCCGCCGACGATGCCTACCGCACGTCCGTGCCGGGCGTCTGGGCGCTCGGTGACGCGGTGAACCACTTCCAGCTCAAGCACATGGCGAATGCCGAGACGCGGCTCGTGCGGCACAACATCCTCCATCCGGAAGACGTGCGGACGCTCACGAACAGGGTGGCACCGCATGCGGTGTTCACCCACCCGCAGATCGCGGGTGTCGGCCTTACAGAGCAGGACGCACGCCGGCACAAGGTCGACTACCGCGCAAGTGTCCGCGATTATGCGGACACCGCCTACGGATGGGCCCTGGAGGACACCACCAGCTTCGTCAAAGTCCTGGCCGACCCGGCCGAGCGCACGATTCTCGGCGCTCACATCATCGGCCCCCAGGCCGCGACGCTCATACAGCCGCTGATCCAGGCCATGACCATGGGGCTGACGACAGACCAGGTGGCCCGTGACGTGCTGTACATCCATCCGGCCTTGACCGAGGCGGTCGAACAGGCCCTGCTGGCTCTGTAGCGCCGGCCGGCCGACGAAGGGGGGCGGATCAGCGGTTCGGGGGTGGCCCTCGGCCTTCGGGCTGCTGGTCCGTCCTGTCGGTATCGAGAGCACCCGCTCGGGCGGCCCGGCCGACGGCCGCACACGGCGTGGGTGCCGGAGCGATCGAGGTCGAGCAGCAGCCGCTCGCGGTCGGTCGTCAGCGACCCGTAGCCATCCAGGCACGCGGGCGGGCCAGGGTGCCGTGCCCGACCAAGCCGGTCATGGTGTCGTACGCCCGCATCGCGGGGTGGAACGGCGGCAGGACCACGGCATTCACAACGATGCCCATCGCCGCGCCCAGGACCGGCGCCGATCGCCGCCAGGATTGCACGGCCGACCGGAGCCGCCGTGGCTGCGGTGGTGGCAGCCATCTGATGGTGGCACCCCCCGCAAGCAGCGCGGCGATCAAGATCTTGAGCGGATGCACGGCGACCTGATGGTCGCCGACGCGCGAGGAGCGAGACCCGGGGCTGCATCGAACAGCACATGAGGCACAAAAGTAACTCGCGCACAATGTAGACTGCCTGGGATGCGCCTGCTCGCTGATGGCCCCTGTGGCAGTCGGCCACGCCACATCGCAGACGAACTACCTATTTCATAGGCCGACTTACGGCCGACGCGCAGGGCATTCCGGGGATCTTGTGGCTACCGCTGTCTCCTTTGTCACATATATCAAGCGCGAACTTTACTTGTGCACTCGCTATATTCGAATCCAGGCCGGAGACGACAGCTGTCCGCAGCGCTCTCCGCCACCGGGGCTCCGCCAACACGGCAACGACGCCGTCGTCGAGTGGCCGGCCTCGGGGCCCCGACCGGGGCATCGCCCGCAGGCGGCGGGAGCCGAGCCTGCGCACGGTCGGCCTTCGGTCATTGCGCCGGCCACCGTGACGGCAACGACGACGGACACACCATGCGAGCGCTGCACCCGTCTCAGCCGCCCGCACCCACAAGGTGCACCACTTCACCGACACCGAAAAGGACACCCCTGATGAACCTGAACATTGAACTCCTCGTGCTGCCCGTCTCCGACGTCGACCGGGCCAAGGCCTTCTACGAGATGGTGGGGTTCCGTCTGGACGTGGACTACACGGCCAACGAGGAATTCCGGGTGGTGCACTTCACGCCCCCGGGCTCCGAGTGCTCGATCATCTTCGGTGACGGCATGACCACGGCGGCACCTGGCTCGACCCAGGGCCTTTACCTCATCGTCTCGGACATCGAGCAGGCTCACGCGGAGCTCGTCGCGCGCGGTGTCCAGGTCAGCGAGATCTTCCACGACGCCGGGGGCCTGCTCCACCACGGCCACGACGGCGGAGACACCGTGCACAACGGTCCCGGCCAGGAGCGGCTGGCCGGCCTGCACCGCGAGCGCGCCTCCTACGGCTCCTACCTCACCTTCAGCGACCCGGACGGCAACGGCTGGGTGCTCCAGGAGGTGAAGCAGCGGCTCGCCAGCCGCTGACAGCACCGGCGCGACCAGTCGTGAGCGCCCCTGGAGCACGGCCCGTCCCAACCCGAGTGCATCACCAGCCATCCCGAACCGGATCCGGCGGCAAGCGCACGGGCCGTACACCGGGCAGCCCGGTCTCGGGTGCTGACGCCGGACCGCTGGGCGTGCAGGCATGCATCCCCGCCCAGCGGTCCGGCTCCCACCGGAACGCGCCAGCCACCCGGACGAATCCATCCTGACCAGCCACGTCCGTCCGCAATACGGCAGACGTCCCAACCGCGCGGCAGCGGCCGAACGTCACTACGCGACCGCACGCCCTTCCCCCCGGCCACCCGGAGTTCGATCTCGGGTGCCCTCGAACCACCGTCACCAGCCAAGCAACAAGCCCTCCCGTAGCCAACCGTCGCGCAGCAGACACCGCCACGGGCACGCACGCCGGAACAGCTGCCCCAGTGACACCCATGAACGGAACAGTGATGAACGAAACCCGCACCTACGATGTGATCGTCATCGGCGCAGGTCCGGTCGGTGAGAACGTGGCCGAACGGGCTCGCGCGGCCGGACTCAGCACCGTGATCGTCGAACGAGAACTCCTCGGCGGCGAGTGCTCGTACTGGGCCTGTGACCCCAGCAAGGCCCTGCTCCGGCCGGTGGTGGCGCACGCCGATGCACGCCGGATACCCGGCCTGCGCGAGACGGTCACCGGGCCCCTGGACGTCGCCGCCGTCCTCGCCCACCGCGATGCCATGGCCTCGCACTGGAAGGACGACGATCAGGTCGCCTGGCTGAACTCGGTCGACGTCGACCTGATCCGCGGCCACGGCCGGCTCGCCGGCGCCCGCCGGGTCGCCGTGCAGACTGCCGAAGGCGACACCATCGAGCTGACCGCCCGGCACGCCGTTGCCCTCTCCACCGGCACCAGCGCCGCCCTGCCCGACATTCCCGGAAGCGACACCGTCCGCCCCTGGACCAGCCGTGAGGCCACCAGCGCCGCCCGGGTGCCCGGACGCCTCGCCGTGGTCGGCGGGGGCGTGGTGGCCGTCGAGATGGCCACCGCCTGGCAGGCCCTGGGCTCCCAGGTCACCATGCTGGTCCTGGAGCACACGCTGCTGGAGCGGATGGAGCCGTTCGCCGGCGAGATGGTCGCCGACGGACTGCGCGACGCCGGCGTCGACATCCGCTTCGGGACCTCCGTGACCTCCCTTGCACGTCAGGACGGCAGCGGACGCGAGGTGCGGATCACACTGTCGGACGGCAGCGAACTGGCCGCGGACGAGATCCTGTTCGCCACCGGCCGGACCCCGCGCACCGCCGACCTCGGCCTGGAGACCGTCGGCCTCACCCCCGGCGGCTGGCTCACCGTGGACGACACCTTCCGCGTGACGGCCATCTCCGACGGCTGGCTTTACGCGGTCGGTGACGTCAACCGCCGTGCCCTGATGACCCACCAGGGCAAGTATCAGGCGCGGATCGCCGGCGCCGTCATCGGTGCCCGGGCCAACGGCGAGAGCGTCGACGACACCGCGTGGGGCGCCCACGCCGCCACCGCCGATCACACCGCTGTGCCGCAGGTCGTCTTCACCCACCCGGAAGTCGCCGCCATCGGCCTGACCACCCGCGAGGCCGAGCGGAGCGGACGCCGGATCAAGGTCGTGGACTACGACCTCGCGCACGTCGCCGGCGCCCACCAGTACGGCGAGGACTACCGCGGCATGGCCCGCATGCTCGTCGACCTCGACCGCGGCACCGTGGCCGGAGTCACCTTCGCCGGCCCCGGCGTCGGCGAACTCGTGCACTCCGCCACCATCGCCGTCGCGGGCGAAGTCCCGCTGGAAAGGCTCTGGCACGCCGTCCCCGCCTTCCCCACCCTCGGTGAAGTCTGGCTCAGGCTTCTCGAGACCCACCGAGGCTGACCACCGCAGGCCCGCGCCGATAGGACACGCCACCGGGCAACCGGGGAAAACCCGCACGGCCGCCGCGACCGCATCCCCGTCGCGCGGGGACAGGGCTGAGCGACGTGGTGGCGCCGGCCGCCTGCGCGGCGGTGCCGAACGACCGAGCCGGTGCGCCGCAGATCGTGACCCACCGGCGCACGCTCGCCGTACCCGCGGGGGGAGGCGGCGATGGCGACCGGCGCCCTTCTCCTGACGGCGCCGGCAGCGGCCGAGGATCACTGCGCTGCCACCGGTGGGAGGATCGTTACAGGGCCGACGGCACCCGGCGGGCGGACGAGAGCCCGGTCCTCCTGCCGCGCTGCGATGGCATCGACGCGACCCCACCCACAGTTACCTTGTGCACAATATAAAATGAGGCGTTGAACCGTTGCGCTCGATGGGAAGTAGCCTGGTGCGTGGAATGCCCAGCGGGAGAAAGGAGCCGTGATGAGTGAGACCGAGGGGGGCAAGGAAACCGCCGCCGACCAGGTCCAGACACCCGAGGCCAGTCTGCTCCTGGAGGACCAGATGTGCTTCGCCCTGTACGCGGCGCAGCGGGCGCTGACGAACCGCTACCGTCCGCTGCTGGAGGAGCTCGACCTGACCTATCCCCAGTACCTGGTGATGCTGGTCCTGTGGGAGCACCGCGCCCTGCCCATCAAGTCCCTGGGCACCCTCTTGCAGCTCGATTACGGCACCCTGACGCCGCTCCTCAAGCGTCTGCAAGCGCGGGGGCTGATCCGGCGCGAACGGCAGACGGACGACGAGCGCTCGGTGCAGATCAGCCTCACCCCGCAGGGGGCCGAGCTCCGCGAACGCGCTCGCCCCATCCCGGCCGCCATAGGCAAGGCCGTGGGCCTCGCCGACTGGGAGGTCGGCGCTGCCAAGTCCCTCCTGGAGCGTCTGACCGCCAACGTCACCGCGCGCGACTGACCCGGCCGGCGCCCGCTGCCGATCCGCCGTGAGTGACGCCCCGGCCCAAGCGCGGCCGCGGCCCGCACCGGCACCCGACGGGGGCATCCCAGCGAGCCCGGTTGCCGCATGAGCCGAGCGGGGGCTTTCTGGAGATGAGCCGCCCGGTGTGTCTGCCGGAGGGGCGAGCCTGCCACCGGTACAGGGCGGCCAGGGATCCAGGCGGAGGTGCTTTTGGATGCCCGACAATGACGTGCTGGCACTCGTTGATGAGGGCGGGCGAGTCCTCCAGTGGGGACCTGCGGCGGAGGGGCTGTTCGGGTGCTCCGCCAAGGAGGCCGTCGGCCAGTCCCTGAGCACGCTCATGCGTGGGCCAACCGCCTCTTCCGGCGACCGGCGGCGGGAGCGGTGCTCCGAGACGGGCACTGTGCTGGTCGAGCCAGTACTGCGGGACGACTGCGTGGTGTGGCGGGTGACCGCACCGAAGGATGCCGATGCCGTCTCACGGCAGGACAAGGCGGTCCTGCAGGCCGTGTTCTCCCAGTCCGCGGTGCACCTGTACGTGCTCGACGACCAACTGCGCGTGGTCCGCATGAGCCGCGCCGCCCACGGGCCGCAGGACAGCCCGCCACAGCACCTGCTGGGCAGGTCCTTCACCGAGGTGTACGCCCCCGAACGCCCCGAGGACGAAGCCGCTGTGGCGCACGGCGTCCTCGAAAGCGGGGAGCCGGTCCTCGATCGACTCCTGCGAGACGTCGAGATGCCGGGCCGGCCCGGACGCCGCGTCTGCACCGTCTCCTACTTCCGTCTGGAGGATTCCCACGGCGACGTACTCGGACTGGTGGTGCCCGTGGTCGACGTCACCGAACGGGAAAACGCCCGCAACCGCCTGGCGCTGCTGGACGCGGTCCACGCCCAGGTGGGGCACCGGATGCACGTGATGGACGTGTGCCGGGAGCTGGTGGAGGCGGTGGTGCCCGGCTTCGCGGGCAGCGCCGACGTCGAGGTGGTCGAGGACGTCGTCCGCGGAGAGGACCCTCCCCCGGTCCCGGCCCCCCAGGACCTCCCCCTGCGCCGTGCAGCGTTCCGGAGCCTGATCTGCGCGGCCCCGGTCGCAGCCGTTCGCCCTCTGCCCCCTCATACCCCCTACTCGGGCGTCCTGTCCGACCTCAGGCCGCGGCTCGTCCCGATCGAGGAGGACTGCTTCTGGCTGGCCGCCGACCCGGTCCGAGCCGCAGTGATCAAACGATCAGGAGCCCACTGCATGATCGTGGCGCCGCTGACCTTGCACGGCCAGGCCCTGGGCGTCGTCAGCTTCTACCGCCACCAGCACGAAGCCCCCTTCGAGGAGGACGACCTCACGCTGGCGTCCGCGATGTGCGCTCATGCCGCACTGTGCCTCAACAACGCCCATCAGTACATGCGTGAATGGATCATCGCATCCACGGCCCAGCGCAGGCTTCTCCCCAGGCCGCCGGCGACACGGACCACCGTGGAAATCTCCCCACTGCACCTTCCCGGCCCCCAGGGCGGCGGTGCGTGGTACGACGCCATCCCGCTGCCCGGCGCGCGGACCGCGCTGATCGTCGGCGACGTCGCAGGACAAGGCATCGCCGCGGCCATCACCGTGGGCCTGCTCCGGACCGCCGTGCACACCCTTGCGGCCATGGACCTGCCGCCCGACGAGCTCCTGGCCCGTCTCAGCGACACCGCGGCCCGTCTGCTGACCGCGCGGGCCGCGATGCCTGCCATGGACCCCCTCGACCGCGAGCCGCTCACCGCCAGATGCGCCATCGCCGTCTATGACCCGGTCGAGCTCACCTGCACCATCGCCCGGGCCGGACTGCCGGAGCCAGTGGCAGCCTTCCCCGACGGCACCTGGGCCATCCTGCCCGCCCCACCAGGCCCCCTGCTCACCGAAACGGACAACGCCCCATTCCCCGCCACCACCGTCGACCTCCCCGAAGGGAGCACTCTGGCAATGGGGACGGCCGCACTCGCGCACGAGGTACTGGCGCCATCCGGCCCTTTGCATCCGCTCCTGGACTGTGCCGGCACCACAGCCCTGCCCGAGCTGCGCGACACCATCGCCTCCGCATTCCACCGTTCCCCGAGCGACGAGACCCTGCTGCTGCTCGCCCGTACCAAGGCACTGCCCGTGGACCGTGTACTGACCCGCTCACTGCCGGACCACCCGCAAGCAGCATCGATGGCCCGTTCAGCGACCCGCCGGCAACTGGAACTGTGGGGTGTGGACGAGGAAACAGCGTCCACCACCGAGCTCATCGTCAGCGAGTTCGTCGGCAACGCGATCCGCTACGGCACTGCTCCTCTACGACTGCGCCTGATCCTGGAGCAGAAACTGACCTGCGAGATCAGCGACGCCGCGACGAGCGTCCCGCACGTCAAACACGCCCGCACCGTCGACGAGACCGGCCGCGGGCTGTTCATCATCTCAGCACTCGCGGCTCAGTGGGGCGCCCGCTTCCAGGCACAGGGCAAGACCGTCTGGGCAGAGCAGGCGATGACCGGCCCGCGCCTCCAGGAAGGGTCGACAACACCGTCGCCGGAGTGATGGGCCTGCACCACAGGCACCACCGGCTGTGCCGCGTGGTCGCCTCCGGCCTCGCCGCAACTGTTGTCCGGGGGGAGGTCACCGTGCAGGGGGGGTCGTCGGCAACCCCGGGCGACATCCGGGACCGGGCGGGCAGCCATCCTCGACTCGCCGGCAAGCAGCACCCCTCCTCAACAAGGCTGGCGGCGGCAGAAGTTCAAAAAATCTGGGCCCATCGCAGGAAGTTGCCCTTCCGGTTGCATCAGGCACCTGCACAACTGTGGCTTCCTTACAAAGAAGTGGCACGAACCGAGGAACCTAGTGCCAGGCGGCATCAAACGAGCATCTAGGGAATATGGATGAGCGAGGAGCAGAGAGAGCCGCGGCATCCAGCCTCTGCCACCAACACCCTGCGCTCGTGGGAAGGGAGCCCTTGCAACTCCGACGCCGGTTCCGAGGCCTCCGTCGGAAGGGCTCCCTTCCAAGCCCCGTCACGAACACGGAGCATGTCATGCAGGATAAGCCTGACCTCACCAAGACTGGAACCACGCCAACCTCCAGTCGGCCCTCCCGGACCCAGTGCGTCCTTCACTGGTTCAGGCGGCGGCGCAAGACGATCACCTTCCACGTCCTCCGCGGTGTCTGCTACGGCGTCGGAGCGAGCGGGATGAGTGTCATCGCCTGGTGGATCGAACACCACTGATCCACACCCCGCCAGAGGCCCGCCGGCATCGCGTCGAGCGGGTCTCTGGCCTTCCCCGAGTCGTAACGCGCCCTTGCCGCTTCGTCGTTGATCGGCCGGGGATGACCCAGCACCTACATGCCCCGCGCTGACCCGCCGGATCGGGAGGACGGCCGGCGCGAGCGGCTCCGGCCCCGGCAGCTCGCGCCTGACCGGTCGACCGGCTCCTACGGTGACCACGACGAAGACGGTCAAGGTGAAGGTGACCGTCACCTTGCACGCGGCGGCTGCCGGGCTCGGGGAGCGGCGGCAGCGGTACGTCGGGCGGGTCGTCCGCGAGCGGCGGTTCCAGTTCGTCGGGGGGCTCCACCGGCGCAGGGAACGGTGCCACCGCGCGGTGCAACGACGGCACCTACTCCTACGCCGCCCACCACCAGGGCGCCTGTTCGCATCATGGCGGAGCGGCCGTCTTCTACCGGTAGACACGTGCGCGGTCACATTCCGGACCAGGCCGCCGTCTCGCCCGTCGGTGCCGGGGGTCGTTCCCATGGTCAGCGAGATCTGGCCCCGCCTCCTCAAGGCGTGCCGTCGACAGCGCCACGGCAGCGACGTTCGCGGGGCGGCCTCGCTCAGACGGCCCGACGAATGGCGTTGGCCAAGTCGGCGGCGGTTGTCAGGGCGATTCCCGGTGTGTCGACGAGGGCGGCGTCGATGACCGCGGCGAACTGGCGGGGCACCGTAGGTAGCCGGTCGCGGATGGGCACGGCTGGTTCGCGCAGGACGACGGCGACCGGGTCCGCGTCCGTGGGGAAGTCCCGCGGGGGCGAACCGGTGAGCATCCAGTACAAGCAGGCCGTCGTAGCCCATAGGTCGACTTCCGGCAGGGCGTATTTGAAGTCGATTACCTGGCCGCGTGGCATGAAGGCCAGGCTGCCGCCCATCGCGCCCGTGAGGGTGTGGCCGGAGAGGCCGGCGCTGTCGAAGGCCTTCGACAGGCCGAAGTCGGCGATTTTCACGGTCGTGTGGTCTTTGGCCCCGGTGAGCAGGAGGTTCTGCGGTTTGATGTCGCGGTGCACCAGTCCGCGGTGCGTCACCGAGGTCCCGTCGGCAAGCCGGACCGGTACCTCAGCCGCATGCGCGTACCGCAGTCCGCGGAGTGCCTGGAGCGTGACGCCCACCGCTTGTTCGACGCTCAGTCTGCCGACCCGCGCCACGTGGTCCGCGACGCTGCCCAGACGGCAGAACTCGCCGGCGAAGTAGAAGGTGCTGCCGTGCGCGCCACCGCTGTGGAAGGCGACGATGTTGGGATGGCGGAGGGCGCGCGTACAGGAAAACTCGCGCAGGAAGCCGTCGCGGGCGGAGGGGTCGACGGTGCGGTGGGCCAACAGGGTTTTCAGTGCCAGGAGTTCTCCGGTCTCCTCTTTCCGGGCCAGGTAGACGACGCCTTGTCCGCCGCGGCCGAGTTCCTGGAGCAGTCGGTAGCCGCGGATGCCGGTGAGTTCCGGGTCTCCGGCCTCGGCCGCGGCGAGCAGCGTGTGCAGCGCGTCGATGGGGTCTCGGGCGTCGGCGGGTGTGGTTGAGGGCTCCTCCGTCTGGACGGCGACGCGCAGTACCGCGTCGCCGACGCGGATCTCGTCGCCGTCGGCCAGTTCGAGCCCGGGCGGCCCTGGCGTCAGCCTCTCACCGTTGACGTAGGTGCCGTTGCGACTGCCGATGTCCTGCACTCGCAGATGCGGGGGATTGATGTCGAGCAGACAGTGGTGGCGGGAGGCTTTCGTTTCGGTGGGGGCCAGGCGGATGCCGCACTCGTTTGCCCGGCCGATCAGGCAGGTGGTGCGGCCGGCGAAGACGTGGTCCGCGGCCGCGCCGCGAGGGGTCACGGTGATGGAGGACGGCATGTCACCAGCTGTAGTCCCAGTCGAGTTCCCAGCAGCGCACGGAGTCGACCCCGGCTGCCAGCAGGAGGTGTGCGTCGGCGCTGAGGGCCAGGCCGTGCACTTGGCCGTGGTGTCCTGCCAGGACGCGCAGTCGCCGCCCCTCGTCCAGGTCCCACACGTGGACCTCTTGGTGCGCCAGGCCGGTGAGGGCGAAGCGGCCGTCGGCGGTGAGCGTGAGGGAAAAGATCAGTCCGGGGTCGGGCAGATTCTGCAGCACGCGGCCTGTGACCAGGTCCAGGACGACCAGGGTATCGAATCCAGCGATCACCACTCGCCTGCCGTCTGCGGAGACCGCCAGCGCGTTGAGGCTGTACGGGCCGTCCACCGTATAGATCCGCCGACCGCTCGCCGCATCGTAGGCGTGCAGCTTCAAGCCGTACTCCAGCAGCGTCCGGCCGTCGGGGGCGAAGCGGAGGCCGGCCCCGCCCGGACGGCCGGTGTGCCGCCACAGCCGCTCTCCCGTCACCAGGTCCCATCCGCAGAGTTCGTCCTGGTCGACGCGTCGCCGCCGGTCCTCTTCGGGGCCGACGGCGGCGTTCGACGCCGCGTACCGGCCATCCGGGCTGATGGCGGCCGAACCCACTGGCCCCCGGTGGGCGTGCCATGCGAGGGAGGGTTGCGGGTGCCGCTCGTAGCTCGTCACGTCCTGGATGTCCCAGCAGCACAGCGTTCCGTCGTCGTCGCCGGTCAGCACAAGGGCGCTGTCATCGGCCAATGCGGCCGCCCGGCACCCGTCGTGCACCACGGTGACGGACGTGTCGTTTCGCAGATCGAGCAGGGCAGCCTCTCCCCCGCCCTCGGCGACGGCTCTGGTGCCGTCGCTGCTCACCAGAAGGGCCCTTTGGGCTGTGACGGTTGAGGGGACGAGGCGGTGCTGCCGTGCGTCGGCGGCGTCGCAGAGCAGGAAGTTGTCTCCAGGCAGTGCGGCGAGGAACAGGCTCGTGTCTCCGACGAACGCCATCGCCGAGGGGTGGGCCACACGCCCGGTGTATTCGAACGTCTGCCAGGCACCCAGCAGGCCCGTGCGGCGTCCGTGCCGGCCCAGCACGCTCCAGGCGTGCAGGAGGTCGGGATGCTGTGCGTGGCCGGACACCGCGCGTGCGGTGCGCAGGCAGGCCGCGGCCTGCACGTAGCGGCCTTCCTCGAAATGCCGTTCGCCCTCGCGCATTGCCACCCGGAACTTCCCGGCGTGATCGGACAGTTCCCCGGCGGGCCGGGGCCGGGCGTAGGCCCAGGGCGCCCGGTAGCCCGGGAGCGGAAGAGGTTGCACCCGGATCCGCCCGTCGCTCATCGCCAGCACGGCGTAGCGGCCGTCGGCGCTCACCACCAGGTGGCCCACGTACCGTGCGTCCCCGTCATCGAACGTGCGCAGGCAGCGGCCGGTCACCGTCTGCACCACCTGGAGATGGTTGCCGCCGCCGACAACGGCCAGGGAACCGTCGGGGGTGAGACCGAGCGCCGTGACATCGGTCAGGTTGTGCGGCACTTGGGCGGCGATCTCGCCCGTCCGCACGTCCCACAGCACCATGGGCCCGCCCCAGACCTGCAGGGCGTAGTGCGCGCCCGGGGCCACGGCGGCTCTTGTCACGAAGGCGCCCCAGGCCGAGTGCAGGGGATTGGTGCGGGGCTCGGTGAGGACTGACCGGCACGCTCCTGTGGCGACGTCCCACACCCGGATCTTGTCGTCGCTCAGGTCGCCTGCGGTCAGGGCGATGGTGCCGTCGTCGCTGAGTTCGAGCACGGTCAGCCGCGTCACCTGGCTGTGGACCGCTCCGGAGAGCGTTTCTGTGCCGACGTGCTGGAACCAGATGACGCCGTCCGGATCTCCGGTGGCGCCGATCGAGCCGTCGGCGCCGAGTGCGACGGCCGTGACACCTCCGGAAACCGGGCCCGCCGCAACGGTGAGCCGTGTGCCGTCGGCGAGGTCCCATGCCTCGGGTGGACCCTGCTCGCGGCCGACCAGGCCGATCCGCCCCTCGGCGTCCATGGCGGCCGCCGCGACGCCCGGGCCCTCGGACGTCAACTCCCGCAGACAGCGGCCGCTTGCCGTGTCCCACAACCGCAGGCCACCTTGACGGTCGCCGGACAGGACCAGGCCCCCGTCGGCCGACACCGCCAGAGCGCTCACGCCGGCCTCGTGGCCGGTGAGGACCACCGGGCGCGTCCCCGGATCGCGTGTCAACTCCGCCGATGCGTCCGCGACCTCGGCGGATTCCGGTTCCCCCGGGGTCGTCGGGCGCAACAGTCCGGCGGCGCGCTCGCGGTCGTCGCGCTCAAGGTGCACCAAACCGATCAGCCGCGCGCCCAGCATCTCGTCCCCACCGATCTGCCGGGCGGACTCCAACTCGGCGATGAGGTCCCAGTCGGTCTTCTGGGCAGCGCGCCACCGGTGCAGGCCGAAGTTGAAGGTCGCGATCAGGTTGTGGGGTTCGGTCCTCATCGCCTCCCGCCACCGCTGCTCGGCCTCCTCGGTGCGCCCGAGGTCGAGGAGGGACAGCGCCTGATTGGAGAGCCCGTCCGCCAGCAGGGCGGCCGCCTTGGGAGCCGACCGAGGCAACGGCGTGCCCAGGAGGTCGTGGTACACATCGCTCAGGACGCCGGCGACTTCTTCCAGCCGCGCCGGCCGCGTTGCCACGTCCGTCATGAAGCACTGGCGCAGCACCTCCACGACCACCGGAGGCATCGGGGGCACACGGGGGTCGGGCGGGCCGGTGGCGAGCAGCGCCTCGAGTACTTCCGCGGCGGCTTGGCCGTGCCGGGTCGGACGGTGGCCGGTGAACATCTCCAGGACGGACAACGCCCACGACCACACGTCGGTTGCGGGCGTCAGCCGGACATCGCGGCGTCCGGCGGCGGCGAGCGCCTGCTCCGGGGAACAGTACGCCGGCGTCATCCCGCCAAAGGTGACTGCGGATGCGGCGGCGGGCGCCCCGTCGGTGTTCGCCGAACGCGCCCCTGCCAGCCCGAAGTCGGTGACCTTGGCAGTCCCGTCGGGTTCGAGCATGACGTTGGCGGGCTTGACGTCCTGGTGGACCAGGCCGGTGTCGTGTGCGTGCTGAAGGCCCCACGCGGTCTGGACGGAGACGTCGAGCAAGCGAGCCAGCGCGGCAGTCGGGCCGCCCTCGTAGAGGCGGCCGCTGGTGATCGCTTCGGCGAGGCTGCCGCCGTCGACCCACTCGGCGAACACACGGGGCAGGCCGTCGACCGTTCGGACGTAGGCGCAGTTCACGGTGTGCGGGTGCAGGCCCAAGCCCACCCAGGTGCCCGCCTCGGCTTCGAACCGGCGTTTGCCCGCCTCGGAGGCGACCAGTTCCGGGCGAGGCGTCTTGACCGCGAGATCCACGTTCCAGCCGCGGTGCCGGACCCTCTGAACCACCCCCATGCCGCCACTGCGCACGTCGTCGAGCACCTCGTACAGATCGAGGACCACCTCGCCGGGCTGCCAGGGTCCCGGGGCCATCGTCACGTCTCAGTCGGACAGGGCCACGTACAGGGGACTGCCGAGCAGCACCCGCATGCCGGGACGGCCGTCGATTTCCGGGTAGGGGCTGGGGCCCGTCAACAGGCGCCTGGCCACGAACTCCACGTGCTGCCGGGGGCCACGCAGGAGCCGTCCGGCCGTGTGCACCCAGGCCAGGGACGACTCCTCGGCGGGCACCTCGCCGCTGTCGGCGGCGAACGCCGCAGCCAGACCGGCCAGAAGCGTCGGTACCGAGGAGGCCGCGAACTCCGGGGCTTGCGGCGCGCTCGCGCCGAGAACATGGCTGCCGGCACCGCCGAGGCCAAGGATCGTCCGCTCGGTCCGGCCGCCGAAGTACACGAGCGACCCGCCGTTCTCACCCTGAAGGGGACCCCACTGCAGGGGCAGACTGCCGCGGAAGTACGGCCCCGGGGCGTCCACCGATCCCGTCTGCCCAGTCTCCTCCAGATGGCGCAGGACGCGCTCCAGCTTGTCCGTCCGGGCCGGCGCGGGTGCTTCTACGCTGCGTCTGACGCTGAACAGCTTCATGCTCAGGCCGGCTTCGGTGGTACTCCTGCGGCCGAAATCGGGGTCGATCTGGGAGAGCAGCATGTCGACCTTGGCGTCGCTGATGTACAGGTAGTACCGCACCGTCACCATCAAAGGTTATCGCGCTGTCGCCTTCCCGGTCCCGTTACTCGCCCATGAGGCTCGGAAGCAGTTCCTTCGTCGATGAGTTCTGGTGCTGCATCAGATGATCTCGACTCCGGCGGGACGCGGCGCTTTGCCGTTCCGTCGCCAGGGGCATCCTCCGGGCATCCGATGCGCCTCACCTCGTTCGGCCGCCTGCACCTGCGCGCAGGGTCCCACCCGCAGAACGGGCGGATCGATCTTCGGGCGTGGCAACAGGCCGTCCGACTCCCGGACTTGCTCTACCCGGTGCTGACCGCCGCGGGCATCCGCGCGAGCCCGGCACCGAGTGCACCGCGCGCTGCGGCGACGAACTCTCCGCTCGTCGCATACCGAACCTGGAGCACGTGCGCGCGGGCGGACGGGTCCAGTTCGGCGGCACAGTCCGTCGTATCGGGATGAGAGCCCACGACACGTGCATGCAGTTGGAATTCCTCGCCTATGGCACGCACTACGGCGGCTCCCGCCTCTGCGACGTTCTCCGGCCCCACGAGGCGAACTCGGATGAACGTCTCGTCCAGTGCCCTGCGTGCGGCGAATCCGGCCTCCCACTGCGGTGACTCGGTGAACGGCCTTGCCATCCACCCGCTGTCCAGCACCCGGTAGGCAGCATCGGCCTGGGACAGGAATCGCTCGTAGGACTCGCGACGCATCTCCCTGTAGGCGTTCTCGCGTTGCTCGGCGCGTTCCTGCGCTGCCAGTAGAGCCTGATGCCGCAGCTGCCTGCTGGTCGTCCAAGCCGCGACCGAGCCCGCGAGAGCTGCGGCAGTCAGCGTTGAGAAGGAAGTGACCAGGGCGACCGCGACCGTGTCGTTCACGGCCGTCATTGTCCCGTACCTGGACGCCGTACGTGTCTGTTTCAGGTCTCCGCTTTTTCGGTCACTGATCGCGGGCGCCGCCGCGTGTGACGCGCGACGAGAGTCCGCTGACCGTCTGGCCGCACGTTGTCACCTGCGGGTGCTGTCGGCGCTCCCATGGGTCCGGTGAGGTGAACGTCCGCGTTCCGGAACGCGTCACGGACGCGCGAGCCTGGTCAGGGGGCGGAAATCAACGATCCCTCGGTGGCGTACGGCACATCCGGACGTCGAGAACCATCGTGTCCGAATTGCCGCTGCGCCCGACCCGGGTGAAGCCGAGGGCGGTGTAGAGGTGCACGGCCGGGTTGCCGTCCTCGACGCTCAGGCTGAGTCGAGCGACCGGGACCGGTCTCTCGCCGGCGGCCCGGATCAGCGCCTCCATCAGGGCTCGGCCGTGCCCGCGATGGCGGTGTTCGGGCAACAGGCCAATGGTCAGCTCGGGAACGTCCGGAGCGACGAAGCCGTATCCGGGCTCACTCTCGGGAAGGTGTCGCGCCCAGGCCGCACCGATCGATTCGCCGGCGTCGGTCTCTGCGACGACCCCGAAGTCGTCCCTGCGCGGCCATCCGACGACGTAGCGCGCGGCGTGCGGCTCAGCGGCGAGCTGCTCGGCGGTGAACCGCTGATCGCCGTTCCAGTTGTATGCCTCGAGCAGGATGCGCCAGAGGAAGTCGGCGTCGCCGGCGACGGCGGGGCGGACAGACATCAACGTCCTTCGGGTCGGAAGCGGTGCGGGCCGACCGACGATAGGTCGCCACACCCAGGTCGGCAAGACGTTTTGTCAGGGACGCCTGCGGTGCCGGTCGGCCACCGGAGGGATCGGAAACGTCCGTGGGCGCGCGCCACGACCGACGGTCACCCGCCACTGGGGAGGTGCGTTCGCTGAGCCCCGGAAAGCCAACCGTCCACACGTGCAGAACGATCTCTTCGCTTGGGCGGTGTGACCACGGGGTCGGAACCGTTGACTCTGCGCCGGCTTGCCAAGCTGTTCGGCATCTCGAAGTCGGCTGCCGACCGCATCACCGGCTACGTTGAGCCGTTGACGGCGCTCAGGCAGCCGCAACACTTCGAGGGCGATGCCCACACCTGCTGAACAACTGGACCGGCAGCTGAACGAGCTGCCGGCAACCTCGCCCACCAGAGTCACACCAAGACAGTCAGACCTACTGACGTCGCATCAGATGCCCTTGCGACGGAACCAACCGCGCCGGGGCGCGGCCGGAGCGGCCGGCCCGGAGTGCGGCGGTGAAGGCGGGACCTGGCCACCGTAGGGCGACGGCGCTCCACCGGGCTGGGGCTGGTACGCCGCCACAGCGCCGGGGAACGGCGGCAGCACCTTGAACTGCTCATGCAATGTGACGGTCGATGTGATCCGGTGCAGCGCGGCCCGTACCAGGGTGAGAGGGTGGTCGGGGAAGTGTGCATCCCACTGCTCCAGGTCTGCCACGTGGTACGGCAGTCCGCCCAACTGCCCGCCACCGGCGTACGGGTGTGGCTGGAAGTAGTCGGCCAAGCCAACGCGATCCGCCACCACAGCCTCCCGCACACCGGTCATCCCGCCCTCCGCGGCCTGCACCTTGATCACGACGCTGCAACGGTCCTTCGGCAGCGTCCAACTGCCGAGGAAGGCCTGCCCCGGTCTGCTTCCCAGCGGCATCTTGACCAGTTGGCGCAGCGCTGTGACCCCGTCCACCGTTCCCACCACCGCCTCGATGAGACCACCCCCCGCCCTCGCCACGCCATGAGCCCGTTCGAACCGCAGCCGCTCCACCTCATGCAGGGGCGCCGGCAGATCCGGGACGAGGGGGAAGAAGTGAACGGACAGGACCATCCCCACCACGTCGGTCCACACACCGGGCTCGCGCTCGGTGAACCCGGTGAGGTCCAGGCCGGTGATCGGAGTCTGCGCTATCGAAGTCATGCCCATCATCATGCCGCGCGCCACCGGGCCACCCGACACCCGACGCCTGCAGCCGGAACGCTCGGCGCACGCCCTGCATCGAGCCCTCCTCGAGATGCGGGTCTCCCCACAGCGAGGGCACCCTCACCGACCTCCGGCGTCAGTGGGCAGGGGCCCGGAGTCGTCCTTGCGGTCGCTGGCCACCGGCTCGCCGACCACCGGCCGGACCATGTCCCACGCGTGGCCCGACACGGGCAGCCCGCGCACGGCCTCCCCAGGGCCTAGAGATGATCAATCCAAGGTATGCCTGCGGGGGGGGTGGGCGGTCAGGCGTCGCGGGCGACTTCGGGGTGCGTGAACCGCACGGGCTTGCCGAGCGACCGGGCGTAGGCGATTTCGGCTCGGGTGCTGTCTCCGATGTAGTCGCCGACCACGAGCACCTCATCAGCGAGCCGGATCTTCGCCCGGTGCAGATCGTCGAGTCGAACCTTCAGTGCCTCGGCCTCTACAGGATCGGACCACAGTTCGTGCGGCGACTTCATGTCACAGCCCGGTTTGACGACAATCTTTCCGGCTTTGGTCTCCCGCACATCGGCCTCGTTCATCTCGGTCATGAAGCGGGTGGAGCCGCAGATCACGACGATACGCGGGAGGCTCAACAGCCTCTTCGCGCCAGCGAGTTGCTCCTCGGGGGTGCGCGGTTGCGGGTATGACACCGGTTCCTCCTGGTGGCGTGGTCCGAGGACAGCCTGCGCAGACGAGAGCGAGGGTGTCCACGATCGTATGACGGCGTACGACATGGTCGCCCTCGCGACAGCACTCCAGGCGGCGAACGACGGCATGCTGAACCGACTCCTACCGTCTCGCCACCACCCGAGCCCGCACCGAGCAGACTGCTGCCGGCTGAGCAAGACCCGTTGGTCGCAAGCGATGGCGGCGGCCGTATCGCGTGGGGCAAGGCGGGTGGTCCGGGGGCGTTGCTGCCTGAGCGAGCAGGCGGTCATGGTGTGGTGCCTGCCGAACGCCGGTGGGGTGCGGGCGCCGTGGTGCTGAAGCGGGCCCGGTAGACGCCGGGCGTGACACCCAGCTCGCGCTGGAAGAGCCGGCGCATGGTCTCCGGGCTGCCGAATCCGGCGTGCCGCGCGACGGTGTCGAGCGAGTCCGTACCCGAAACGAGCAGGGTGCAGGCGGCCTCCAGCCGTACCTGTTCCACGAACCGGGCCGGTGAAGTGCCGGTCTCCGCACGGAAGATGCGGGTGAGGTGCCGCGGGCTGATCCCAGCATACCGGGCCAGGCAGTCCAGGGTGTGATCGGCTGCCGGGTTGGCGGTCACATGGTCGAGCAGGGCCCGCAGGGCCGGGGTGCGCGGCTGGCGGACCTGGGCGCGGACACTGAACTGGGACTGTCCCCCCGGCCGGGCGAGGAAGACCACCAGTTGCCGGGCCACCGCACGGGCCGCGTCGGCGCCGAGGTCCTCCTCGATCAGCGCCAGGGCCAGATCGATGCCGGAGGTGACACCGGCGGAGGTGTAGAAGGCACCATCGCGCACAAAGATCGATTCCGCGTCGACGTCGACTTTCGGGAAGCGACGGGCCAGGTACGGGGCCAGTTCCCAATGGGTTGCGGCCCTGCGGCCGTCGAGCAGGCCGGTCGCCGCGAGCGGGAACGCCCCCGCGCAGACGGCCGCGGTGCGCCGGGCGCCGGCGGCGAGTCCGGTGAGAGCCTGCTGCAGGTCACGGTCCAAGACCGCCGGCCGCCAGTCAGGCGCCCCGGGCACGATCAGGGTGCCGATGTCCGCGGGCAGTTCGGCGACGGCGCAGTCGGGCTCCAGTACGACGCCCGCGCAGGTGTGGACGGGGCCGCCCGTGAGCGAGGCCGTCCTCAGAACATAGCGCCCTGCATGCTCGTTGGCGGTGGTGAAGGCGTCCACCGGGCCGGCGACATCGAGCAGTTGCACTCCGTCGTAGAGCAGGACCACCACCGGATGGCCTGTGCGCGGCTGTGCGCAGCGTCCGTGCGCGGGGGTGCCGGCGCCTGGGACGCCAAGGTGTGCGGCCGTACGCGGAAGACTGCCGGGTGTGGCGGGAGTGGGAGAGGGTGACATGGGGCTACCTCGGACACTGACGGGCAGGGTTACTCGGACCAGTGGGAATTCAGGACGGTGTCGACGAAGTTCGGGCGCACCCAGCCTGGCGCGTAACGCTCCAGGACGTCTGCGGTGACGTTGCCGAAGGCGGTGTGCGGGCGATGCGCTGTCCCGTCCGCGAACTCCTTCAGCATGCCCTGCTTGAACCCGCAACGGGGATGCAGTGCCACGATCTCGGCGAGGGCGTCGGGGGGGACTTCGTCCAGGCCCATGCCGAGAACGTCCGCCTCCACACCGGCCGTGACCAAGGCGACCTCGGGTGCCATACGCCAGGGAATGTGCGGGGTGGTGTGCAGGGCGATACCCTCCCACACCAGCTGGGCGTCCTGAGCGGCGACGCCGTGGCGCTGGAGGAAGCTGCGGGCGTCATCGGCGCCGTCGAGTTCGAAGCGCTGTTGGCTGTGGCGGTGTCGGTGGGTCAGTCCCAGGTCGTGGAACATCGCCCCGACGTAGAGGAGTTCGGGGTCGGCGTACAGGCCGTGGGAGAGGCCGCGCAGGGTGCCGAGGAAGAAGACGCGGCGGCAGTGGTGGTAGACGGTGTCGGAAGCTGTGTCCCGTACCAGTTCGGTTGCCTCGCGCACCAGCCTGCTGCCGGGCACGGTGACGCCGGCAGCGGTGGACGTTTCGGTGGTCATCAGGACTCCGGAAAGGTGGGCCTGGGTGCCGCCGGTGATCCGGCGGCACCCAGGCCACGGGTAGGACAGGGTCGGTCAGAACCACACCGACATCGATGCGGCCGTCACTTGTGCACGGCCGGCTGGACGGCCTCGGGCGCGGCGACCGCCACGGTGGCAGGACGTTCACGCTGGGCGAGTGCGGCCAGGGCGGACAGGGCG
>NZ_JBLEBI010000043.1:0-43957 GCF_047340315.1 Streptomyces sp. AF1A | reverse complement strand
CAGGCGAGGGCGGGTACGAAGCCGCCGCGGGCGGTGCCGGAGGCGAGCAGGGCGGACCAGTCGAGCGCTTCGGGGAGCGCGTCGAGGGACAGCACGAACGCGCCGCCCGCCTGCTCGGCGTCCGCGCACCAGTCGGCCATGGCGCCCGAGCCGGCGCTGCGCTCGGTTCCGTGGAGCACCGGCGCGACGAGGGCGGGTACGACCAGTCCGTGCTCGCCGGGGCCGTCCACGACGCACACGGTCAGCCGCGGGACGATGCTCCAACCCGCGCAGCGGGGCAGCTCGCCCTCGCTCGCGGTCAGGGCCGGCAGCGCGGCGTGGACGGGCGCGCCGGCCAGCAGCAGCACCGGCGTGGCACCGCGGACGAACAGGGTGTTCTCGGGATCCATGAGCACCGGACCACTGTCGCAGCCCCGCCGCCGGGCGAGGCGCCGGGGGTGCGCACGGCACCGCCGCCCGGGCACGTACCGGGAGGCGGCCCGGGGGAACCCGGGCCGCCTCGCCGCACAGCATCTGCTGCGCATGGTCAGCCGCGGCCGGCCTTGGCCAGGGCCGCGACGAAGCGGAGCGCGTCGACCGTGCCGACGCCGGTGGCCATGTCGTAGCCCCGGACGGCCTTGTAGCCGCTCACGCCCTGATAGCTGTTGTCCGTGCCGTCGCTGACGTCGACGACGCCGGAGCCCTTCCGCTTGCGGAGCTGGTACAGCGCCGCGTTGATGTCGCCCACGCGGTGGCCGGCCGCCTGGTCGGCGAGGGCCACGATGCCCGAGAACAGCGGGGAGGCCTCGCTGGTGCCGCCGGAGACGCCCCAGCCGGTGGCCGTCGGGTCGTAGCTGGAGTAGACCCAGGCGCCGCCGTTGACCGCGGCGGCCATCGAGATGTCCGGGGTGCCGCGGCGCGTGCCGACGACGTTCTTCACACCGTTCTGGAAGGAGGGCCGGGTGAAGACGTGGGACTGGCCGCCGCCGCTCGCGCCGTAGTCGTTGTACACGCTGTCCGGCTTGACGCGCCCGCCCTTGTCGTTCAGGTGGAGCTGCGTGCCGCCGATGGAGGTGACCAGCGGGTCCGACGACGGCCAGGAGTTGACGCGCTTCTTGTAGTACGTCGTGCCGTCCGCCTGCAGGTCCGTGGCGCCGCCGTCACCGGAGGAGGCGAGAACGGTCACGTGCTTGCGGTGGGCGTCCTCGAAGGCGTACCGCAGTTTCTTGATGCTGGTGAAGTCCCCCCTGCCGAAGCCGGGGAAGGTGTTCTCCGTGGCGCCGAAGCTCTGGCTGACGACGTCGCCGACCCCGTGGTCGATCAGGTACTTCTCGGCGCTCATCATCTCCGGCAGGCCGGTGGTGCCCTCGGTCTCGGACACCGCGGTCTCCACCAGGACGATCTTGGCGCCGGGCGCCACGGCGTGGGCCATCTCGACGTCCAGGGAGGTCTCGCCGGCCCAGCCGGTCATGTCGGAGTTCTTCGGGTCGAAGGCGGGCACCTTGCCCCACTTGACCACCTTCACCTTGGTGCTCGGCAGACCGAACTGCTTGCTGTAGACGTCGAGGTCGTGCTGGACCGTCGGAGAGCCGAACGAGTCGACGATGACGATCGTGCGCCCCTTGCCCGTGATGCCCCTGCGGTACAGCGCGTCCAGGTCGTACGCGGCGCGGTACTGGAGCGGGTTGTAGCAGTTGATGTGCCACTTGGCCTGGCACTGGCCGATGGGGAGCGGGCTGGCGACGCCGTGCACCAGGTTGTGCCCCACGACGGCCGGAACCGCCTTGGTGTGCGGTACGGCGGCGGACGCGGCGCTCGTGACGCCGGCCGGGGCGGCGGTCGCCAGTGCGGCGACGACGAGGGCGGCGGTGGCGGCGGACGCCGACACGCCTCGCCCGGTACGGGCTATGCGCATGAATTCCCCTGTGTGGTCGGGTGTCGACCGAAGTGGTCTCGCGCATCCCATCGAGTGAGTCATGCACCGGACAACCCTGTTGAACTCTAGATATCGAATCTTTTACCCAAAACCCACCTCTGCACGGGAGTTGCTCAGCTTCCCTGGGCCAGCCGGTACAGCTTCTCCAGCCGTTCGCGCGTCTCCTCGTTCCTGGGGGTGTACGTCACCATGCGCGCGCCCTGCTCCGGGCCCAGCCACAGGTCGGTGTGCTCCAGCGTGAGGTGTCCCACATGGGGGTTGAGGTACTCCTTGGTCTTCGACCGGTTGCCGACCACCTCGTAGCGCTCCCAGTTCTCGCGGAACGCCGGCGACTCCTCCAGCCGCTTGAGCAGCATCTTCCAGGCGGGCTCGCCGAGATGGTTGGCCATGGCGGCGCGCAGCCGCGCGGCCATCAGGCGCCGGGTCTCCTCCAGGTGCACGACCGCGGCCTGCCAGTCCGGGTTGGTGTGCACGAGGAGCAGGCAGTTGCGGTCCTCCGGCGGGATCGCGTCCAGGTCGCCCATGAGGCGGGCGTAGGTGCTGTTGTAGGCGAGGATGTCGTAGCGGCTGTTCTGGATGCAGGCCGGGATCGGGCCCAGCCGCTGCAGTGTCTCGCGCAGCGCCGGGGTCACGCTGGGGCAGTCCGCGGCGGGCGTCGGATCGGTGGCGCCGGCCAGCTGGAAGAGGTGGGCGCGCTCGCTGGCGTCCAGCCGCAGGGTGCGCGCGAGGGCGTCCAGGACCTGGACGGAGACCTGGATGTCGCGGGCCTGTTCCAGCCAGGTGTACCAGGTGACGCCGACCGCGGAGAGGTGGGCGACCTCCTCGCGCCGCAGCCCCGGCGTACGGCGGCGGGGGCCGCGTGGCAGCCCCACCTGCTCCGGGGCGATGCGCTCGCGGCGGCTGCGCAGAAAGGCGGCCAGCTCGTGCCGCCGGATCTCCGCGCCCCGGGCCGGCCGGGGGGCGGTCTCCTGAACCACGGTCGTCATTGTTCCAGGGTGCAGCCCCGGTCATCCTGTTTCCAGGTACTTCTGCTACCAGGATGAGGAGACTCTGGTACCCGTCTGGGCCGGGTCGCAGGCTCGAGGGCATGAGTGAGACCGTCATCACACCGGCCGTCCGCGCCCCGGCCGCGCCGCCCGCGCTCGGCGGCCCCGGGCTGTTCACCGTGCTGCTGGCCGCGGCGCTGCCGCTGGTCGACTTCTTCATCGTCAACGTGGCCCTGCCGACCATCGGCGCCGACCTCCATGCGGGCGAGGCCGTGCTGGAACTGGTCGTCGCGGGGTACGGGCTCGCCTACGCCGTGCTGCTGGTGCTCGGCGGGCGGCTCGGGGACCTGTTCGGGCGGCGCCGGATGTTCCTCGGCGGGGTGGCGGCCTTCGGGCTGACCTCGCTGGCCTGCGGGCTGGCGCCCGACGCGTGGAGCCTCGTCGGCGCGCGGGTCGCGCAGGGCGCCTCGGCCGCCGCGATGCTGCCGCAGGTGCTCGCCACCATCCAGGCCACCACCCGCGGCGCCCGCCGGGCGAGGGCCATGAGCCTGTACGGCGCCACGGCCGGGCTGTCCATGGTGGCCGGGCAGATCCTCGGCGGGGTGCTCGTCGCCGCCGACATCGCCGGGAGCGGGTGGCGGTCGGTGTTCCTCGTCAACGTGCCCGTGGTCGTGGCCGGCCTGTTCCTCGCCGTGCGGGTCGTGCCCGAGACCCGCTCCCAGCACCCGGAGCCCGTCGACGGGTTGGGCACCGTGCTGCTCGCGGCGTCCCTGCTGACCCTGCTCGCGCCGCTCACCGAGGGCCGGGCGGCGGGCTGGCCGCTGTGGACGTGGCCGGCGCTGGCCGCGTTCCCGTTCGCCGCCGGCGCCTTCTGGGCCGTGGAGCGGCGCAAGGACCGGGCGGGGCACACCCCGCTGGTGCCGCCGAGCCTGCTGGGGCTGGCCTCGCTGCGGCACGGACTGGCACTCATCGTCCCGTTCTCGATCGGCTTCAGCGGGTTCATGTTCGTGATCGCGCTGGCGCTGCAGGAGGGGGCCCGGCTGGGTCCGGTGCCGGCCGGGCTGGCGCTGGCCCCGATGGCCGTGGCGTTCCTGTTCGTCTCGCTCGCGGGGCCGCGGCTGATCGGCCGGTACGGCACCCGGGTGATCACCGCGGGGGCCGTCGTGCAGGGCGTGGGTGTGCTGCTGATCGCGCTGGCCGCGTGGCGGGACTGGCCGCGCCTGGACTTCGGCTCGCTGCTGCCGGGCGCGGCCGTGGCCGGTGCCGGGCAGGCGCTCCAACTGCCCAACGTGCTGCGGATCGTGATGTCCGAGGTGCCGCCCGCGCGGGCCGGTGTCGGCAGCGGTGTGATGGTCACCACCCAGCAGTCCGCGCTGGCGCTGGGCGTGGCCACGATCGGCACGCTGTTCCTCACGCTCGCACCGCACATGGGCATGCGGGACGCGCTGGTCATCACGCTGCTGGTGCAGCTGGCCGGGATCGTCCTGACCGGGCTGCTCAGCCTGCGCGCGCCCCGGACGGTGGGCTGACCGCACGCACTGCTCGGACAACTCCCCGTGAAGCTCCCCCCGTTGATGTTGGTCCTGCTGCACACTCCTTGCGGTCGGTTGGTGCGGGAGTCAGGGAGGCGGGAGCCGTCATGCCGCAGGAGAACAGCACGAGCAAGGTCAGCCGCTGGGACCGGCACGGCCGGGAGCACACCGTGCGGGTGCACCGCACCGGCGTGCAGCGCACGATCAGATGCGACACCTGCGGCTGGCGCCGAGGCGCCCAGTTCCTCCCCTGGCTGAAGGCGGAGGAACACCTGGCCGACGCACACCAGGCCACGATCGACCCCACGGCCGCCCGCCAGATGTCCCGCTGACCCGGGGTCGTCGCCGAGGCGGGCCGAAAACCGGGAAAGTGGGGCCTGGGCTGGGCAGACGCGGGGGTCGAGGGGTCGTTACGGAGCGTTTCGAGTGGCCGACGCAGCGGAGTCGGGTCAGCCTGGGATACGTCCGAACGAGCGACAGGAGATGACCATGAACTCCGCACTCCGCGACCACCGCTACGGCCGTGCACTGGGCGCCGGCGTCATGTCCGCGGCACTGCTCTCCGGCACTGCGGCCGGGGCCTCCGCCGCCACCAGCAAGCCGACCCCGAAGCCCGTCACCTCCTCGCCGACCATGAGGCCGCGCATGGTGGCGGCGGCGGGGTCGATCAGCGTCTCGGCCGACCACAAGGCCGTCAAGGCCGGGGACACCGTGGCGTTCACCGGCCGGGTCAAGGGCGTGAAGTCCGGCTCCACGCTGGTGCTGCAGCACCAGCACAACGGCAAGTGGACCACGCTCAGGACCACCGCGGTCGTGAACAAGAACGGCACCTACACGATCAAACGGAAGTTCACCGACAAGGGCACCGAGCAGGTGCGGGTGGCGACCAAGGACGGCACGTTCACCTCGTCGCCGGTCACCGTCAAGGTGAGCTGAGGCCCCGGACCAGCAGGTCCACGACGGCCGTGAACTCCTCGCCGACACCGGGACGGGTCCACTCCCGGGCGTAGCAGGGGTCGTGGAAGCGGCCGGTGGCATGGAAGACGGCCCTGGCCGCGGCGGCCGGGTCGGGCACCGCGAAGGCGCCCGACCCGGCCCCGTCCTCGATGATCCGGGTCAGCTGCGCCGTCAGGTCGGCTATGTGCTCACCGACCACCGCGCCGTTCTCGTCGGTCAGCACGGTGTAGGTCGCGAACAGCTCGGGATCGTCCCCCGCCTTGTGCCGCTTGGCCTCGAACAGCGCGGCGAGCCACTCCCGCAGCCGGTCCTCCGGATCGCGGTCCGCGGCGGCGATCACGGCGAGCCGCTGCGACGTCCGGTCCAGCCAGCGCTTGGTCACCGCCTCGCGCAGCGCGGCCTTCGTACGGAAGTGCCGGTAGACGCTGCCATGGCTGACGCCGAGCGCACGCGCCACGTCGACCACGGTGGCCTTGGCCGGGCCGTGGCGGCGCAGCACCTCCTCGGTCGCTTCGAGGATGCGCTCGGCGGTCAGGGTCTCGGTCGGCGGTGCCATGCCCTAGACCGTACCCGGCGTCACGGGCGGCGTTCGCTGTCGAGGTGTGCCATCTGCGCGGCCGGGTAGCGCTCGCCGGCCGCCGCGTGCGCCGGGACCGCCTCCTCGATCGCCGCGAGGTCGGCCTCGTCCAGGCTCACGTCCAGCGCGCCGAGCGACTCGGCCAGCCGCTCCCGGGTGCGGGCGCCGACCAGCGGCACGATGTCCTCGCCGCGGGAGAGGACCCACGCGATGGCGATCTGCGCCACCGTCACCCCCTTCTGCTCGGCGATCTTGCGCAGCGCCTCGACCAGGTCCAGGTTGTGCTGGAGGTTCTCGCCCTGGAAGCGGGGCGAGTGGGCGCGGAAGTCGTGGGCCGCCAGCTGCCGGTCGCGGCCGAAGTGGCCGGAGATCAGGCCGCGGGACAGCACGCCGTACGCCGTGACGCCGATGCCCAGCTCGCGGGTGGTCGGCAGGATGTCCCGCTCGATGTCCCGGCTGATCAGCGAGTACTCGATCTGCAGGTCGGCCACCGGGGCGGTGGCGGCGGCCCGCCGGATGGTCTCGGCGCCGACCTCGCTCAGTCCGACGTGCCGCACGTGCCCCTTCTCGACCAGCTCGGCGATCGCCCCGACGGTCTCCTCGATCGGCACGTCCGGGTCGAGGCGGGCGATCCGGTAGACGTCGATGTGGTCGACGCCCAGGCGCTGCAGGGAGTAGGCGGCGAAGTTCTTCACGGCGGCGGGGCGGCCGTCGTAGCCGCCCCAGTTGCCGTCCGGGTCGCGCAGGGCGCCGAACTTCACGCTGACCAGGGCCCGTTCACGGCTCGCGGCGGGCGCGGTGCGCAGGGCCTCGCCGATCAGCATCTCGTTGTGCCCCATGGCGTAGAAGTCGCCGGTGTCGAGGAGGGTGACGCCCGCGTCGAGGGCGGCGTGGATCGTCGCGATGGACTCGGCGCGGTCGGCGTCGCCGTACAGGGCGGACATGCCCATGCAGCCGAGGCCGAGGGCGGAGACCTGGGGTCCGGTGGTTCCGAGGGTTCGGGTTCGCATCGTCATGGCCCCACCCTGCCATGACAGATGACAGATTTCAATTTTTGTCATTCCAATCTCGCCGGCCGGCGCTCGACACGGGCCCTGTCGTGCGGGGAGGCCGGTGAAGGAAGCCCACGGCCGAACGCGAAAAAGCCCGCCCTCCAGCCGACCGGGTCGGTTGGAGGGCGGGCAGTGACCGGAAGGCCGGCCGCGGACGTCAGCAGCCGACGAGGCGCCCGGCGAGGTAGCCCTCGATCTGGTCCAGCGACACGCGCTCCTGCTTCATCGAGTCGCGCTCACGCACCGTCACCGCGTTGTCGTCGAGCGTGTCGAAGTCCACGGTCACGCAGTACGGCGTGCCGATCTCGTCCTGGCGACGGTAGCGGCGGCCGATGGCGCCGGCGTCGTCGAACTCGATGTTCCAGTTGCGGCGCAGGGCCTGGGCGAGGCCCTTGGCCTTCGGGGACAGTTCGGCGTTGCGGGAGAGCGGCAGCACGGCCACCTTCACCGGCGCGAGGCGCGGGTCGAGCCGCAGCACGGTGCGCTTCTCCAGCTTGCCCTTGGCGTTGGGCGCCTCGTCCTCGATGTAGGCGTCGAGCAGGAACGCAAGCATCGCGCGGCCGACACCGGCCGCCGGCTCGATGACGTACGGCGTCCAGCGCTCGCCGGCCTCCTGGTCGAAGTAGGAGAGGTCCTGGCCGGAGGCCTTGGCGTGGGCGGAGAGGTCGTAGTCGGTGCGGTTGGCGACACCCTCCAGCTCGCCCCACTCGCTGCCGCCGAAGTTGAAGCGGTACTCGATGTCAGCGGTGCGCTTGGAGTAGTGGGAGAGCTTCTCCTTCGGGTGCTCGTACCACCGCATGTTCTCCTCGCGCAGGCCGAGACCGGTGTACCAGTTCCAGCGCTGCTCCATCCAGTACTCCTGCCACTTCTCGTCCTCGCCCGGCTTGACGAAGAACTCCATCTCCATCTGCTCGAACTCGCGGGTGCGGAAGATGAAGTTGCCGGGCGTGATCTCGTTGCGGAAGGACTTGCCCATCTGGGCGATGCCGAACGGCGGCTTGCGGCGCGAGGTGGTCTGCACCTGGGCGAAGTTGGTGAAGATGCCCTGGGCGGTCTCGGGACGCAGGTAGGCGACGGAGCCGGAGTCCTGGGTCGGGCCGAGGTGCGTGGACAGCAGACCCGAGAACTGCTTGGGCTCGGTGAACTGGCCCTTGTTGCCGCAGTTCGGGCAGTTGATGTCGGCGAGGCCGTGCTCGGGGGCGTGCCCCTTCTTGGCCTCGTACGCCTCCTCCAGGTGGTCCGCGCGGAACCGCTTGTGGCAGGAGGTGCACTCGGTCAGCGGGTCCGTGAAGGTGGCGACGTGACCGGAGGCGACCCACACCTCGGGGGCGAGGATCACGGACGAGTCGATACCGACCACGTCCTCGCGCGACGTCACCATGTAACGCCACCACTGGCGCTTGAGGTTCTCCTTGAGCTCGACACCCAGCGGTCCGTAGTCCCAGGCGGCCTTCGTGCCGCCGTAGATCTCACTACTGGGGAAAACGAAGCCACGGCGCTTGCTCAGGCTGACGATGGTGTCGATCTTGTCGGCGGCCACGGTGCTCTCTTCATTACGACGACGGGCGTTGAAGCGAGATGCTTCCAGCGAATGATTCAGGTTACCGGCGCAGGCTCCCCCACGGCCAAATCGGCCCCCGCCCGGAGCCACGCAGGAGGCTTGTTGACAACGGTTTCCATGTTAGATGAAAATGAGTGTCATGAACAAACGACGCCTCATACCCGCCGCCGCGCTCACCGCGCTCACCGTGCTGGGAACCTGCAGTCTCTCCGCCTGCTCCGACGACCCGGCGGCAGCGGCCGGCACGGGCAGGTTCGACGTCGTCGCCTCCTTCTATCCGATGGCGTTCCTCGCCGAGCAGATCGGCGGCGGGCACGTCCACGTCACCAGTCTGACCTCCCCCGGCCAGGAACCGCACGACCTGGAGATCAGCCCCCGGCAGATCGCCATGCTCCAGGGCTCCGACGCGGTGCTGTACCTGAAGAACCTCCAGCCCTCCGTCGACGACGCGGTGGCCCAGTCCCCGGTGCGGACGAAGATCGACGCCGCCTCCCTCACCACGCTGGAACAGCACGGCAACGAGGTCGGCGGCCACGCGGCCGCGCACGACACGCAGCGCGGCGAGGAGCCGGCGGCGGGCAAGGACCCGCACATCTGGCTCGACCCGGTGCGCTACGCCCAGGTCGCCGAGGGTGTCGGCAGGGCCTTCGAGAAGGCCGACCCCCGGCACGCGGCCGACTACCGGAAGAACACCGCGAAGCTGGTCGGGAAGCTGGACGCCCTCGACCTCGAGTTCAGGCAGGGCCTCGCGCACCCGAGGACCCGGGTCTTCATCACCACGCACGCCGCCTTCGGCTACCTCGCCGAGCGCTACGGCCTCACCGAGGAGGCCGTCAACGGCCTCGACCCCGAGTCCGAACCGAGCGCCGCCCGCGTGCGGGAACTGGAGACCATGGCCCGGGCCGACGGCGTCTCCACCGTCTTCTACGAGACGCTCGTCAGCGACAGGACCGCGAAGACCATCGCGCACGACGCCGGCCTGACCACGGACGTCCTCGACCCGATCGAGGGCATCACCGCACGGTCCCGGGGCACGGACTACTTCTCCGTCCAGCAGGCCAACCTCAAGGCCCTCCAGCGGGCGCTCGGCGCCGAGTAGGGAGACGAGATGAGCAGCGAGCCCGTCCTGTCCCTGCGCACGGTCACCGCCGAACTCGGCGGGCGGCCCGTCCTGCGCGGCATCGACCTCACCGTCGGCCGCGGCGAGGTCGTCGCGCTGCTCGGCGCCAACGGCTCCGGCAAGTCCACGGCGATCCGCACGATCGTCGGCCAGGTGCCGGCCGGTGGCGCGATCGAGCTGTTCGGCACCCCGCGCCACGCCTTCCGCGACTGGGCGCGCGTGGGCTATGTACCGCAGCGGACGACGGCCGCGGGCGGGGTCCCGGCGACGGTGACCGAGATCGTCTCGTCGGGCCGCCTGGCGCGCTCCCGCTTCGGCGTCTTCCGCAGGGCCGACCGTGCGGCCGTACGCCACGCCCTGGAGCTGGTCCGCCTGGCCGACCGGGCCGGGGACGCGGTCGACGCCCTGTCCGGCGGCCAGCACCAGCGCGTGCTGATCGCCCGCGCGCTCGTCACCGAGCCCGAACTGCTCATCATGGACGAGCCGATGGCGGGCGTCGACCTGGCCAGCCAGGAGGTGCTGGCCCGCACGCTGGAGCAGCAGGTGACGGCGGGTGCCTCGGTCCTGCTGGTGCTGCACGAACTGGGCCCGCTGGAGCCGCTGATCGACCGGGCGGTCGTGCTGCGCGACGGCCGCGTCGTGCACGACGGCCCGCCGGCCGAGGCAGCGGGCGGGCACCCCCTGCCCGGCCACGACCACGTCCACCCGCACGCGGGCACACCGACACGCACAGGACTGCTGAACTGACGATGAACTTCCTCGACTACGCCTTCATGCAGCGCGCGCTCGTCGCCGCCGTCCTGGTCGGCATCACCGCGCCCGCGATCGGCATCTACCTCGTCCAGCGCCGCCAGCCCCTGATGGGCGACGGCATCGGGCACGTCGCCATGGCCGGCGTCGGCCTCGGCTTCCTGCTGAACGCCTCACCGGTGTGGATGGCCACGGCCGTCTCCGCGCTCGGCTCGGTCCTGATGGAACTGATCCGCTGGTACGGCAGGACGCGCGGCGACATCGCCCTCGCCATGCTCTTCTACGGCGGCATGGCCGGCGGCGTCATGTTCGTCAACCTCGCGCCGGGCGGCTCCACCGCGAACCTCATGTCGTACCTGTTCGGCTCGCTGTCGACGGTGGCCCCCTCGGACGTGACCGCGTTCTGCGTCCTCGCCGCCTTCGTCGTCGCGGTGACCCTCGGCCTGCGCCGCCAGCTGTTCGCGGTCAGCCAGGACGAGGAGTTCGCCCGGGTCACCGGGCTGCCCGTGCGGGCGCTGAACCTGCTGGTCGCGGTCACCGCGGCCGTCACGGTCACCGTGGCCATGCGCGTGGTCGGGCTGATCCTGGTCTCCGCGCTCATGGTCGTCCCCGTGGCGGCGGCGCAGCAGCTCGCCCGCAGCTTCGCCGCGACCTTCGCGATCGCCGTGGCCCTCGGCGTCACCGTGTCGGTCGGCGGCACGATCACGTCCTTCTACCGCGACGTCCCGCCCGGCGCGACGATCGTGCTGCTGACCATCGCCGCCTTCGTCGCGCTGACCGCCCTGGCCACCCCGCTGGCGCGCCGACGCGCCCGCGCGGCAGGCGCCGCGCGGCAGGCCGGGGACCCTGCGGAGCGCGCGATTCCGGCCGCGCGCGGGACCACGGACGAGATCACCGTCTGACCGCGCACAGCCCGGGCTGGCAGAATGGCCCGGGCAGAGGTGCAAGCTGAGGAGGCAACCGGTGACGACCGCTGGACCGCCCGTGAAGGGCCGCGCGACCCGCCAGCGGGCAGCCGTGGCGGCGGCCCTGGACGAGGTCGACGAGTTCCGCAGCGCGCAGGAGCTCCACGACATGCTCAAGCACAAGGGCGACTCGGTCGGCCTGACCACGGTCTACCGCACCCTGCAGTCCCTCGCCGAGGCCGGCGAGGTCGACGTCCTGCGCACCTCCGACGGCGAGTCCGTCTACCGCCGCTGCTCCTCCGGCGAACACCACCACCACCTGGTCTGCCGCACCTGCGGCAAGGCGGTCGAGGTCGAGGGCCCCGCGGTGGAGAAGTGGGCCGAGGCCATCGCCGCCGAACACGGCTACGTCAACGTGGCCCACACGGTGGAGATCTTCGGTACCTGCGCGGACTGCGCGGCGGCGAACGGCTGACCCAGAGGCGGGTGATGTGCCCGTCGAGCAGAGCCCGGAGGGCGTCCACGCCCCCGGGCTCTCGTATGCCCCGCTTGGGCAGCGCCGTGAGGCAGCAGGCGTCCTTGTCGCCGGTAGCGCCCGCGATCAGCTGCCCTCGGGCTCGCCCCTCATCGCGGCCTCCATGGCCAGCAGCTCCTCGTTCGGGATCGCGCCGCCGAAGCGGCGGTCGCGGGAGGCGAACTCCATGCAGGCCCGCCACAGGTCGCGGCGGTCGAAGTCGGGCCACAGCACGTCCTGGAAGACCATCTCGGCGTACGCGCTCTGCCAGAGCAGGTAGTTGGAGGTGCGCTGCTCGCCGCTCGGCCGCAGGAACAGGTCCACGTCCGGCATGTCCGGGTAGTACAGGTACTTCTGGATGGTCTTCTCGGTCACCTTGGACGGGTCCAGCCGCCCCGCCCGCACGTCCTCCGCCAACGCCTTGGCCGCGTCGGCGAGTTCGGCGCGCCCGCCGTAGTTCATGCAGAAGTACAGGGTGAGCAGGTCGTTGCCCTTGGTCTGCTCCTGGGCGACCTGCAGCTCCTTGGCGACCGACTTCCACAGCCTGGGCATGCGGCCCACCCAGCGCACCCGGACGCCCAGGTCGTCGAGCTGGTCGCGGGTCTTGCGGATGAAGTCGCGGTTGAAGTTCATCAGGAAGCGGACCTCGTCGGGCGAGCGCTTCCAGTTCTCGGTGGAGAAGGCGTACAGGGAGATGTTGCGGACGCCGATCTCGATGGAGCCCTGGAGCACGTCGAGCACCCGCTCGGCGCCGACCTTGTGCCCCTCGGTGCGCGGCAGCCCGCGTTCCTTGGCCCACCGGCCGTTGCCGTCCATGACGATCGCCACGTGGTTCGGGACCAGCTCACCCGGGAGCTTGGGCGGGCGGGCGCCGGACGGGTGCGGCTCCGGCGCCTTGTACTCGCGCCGCCGGCGCCCCAGGATGCCGCTTACCACCATGAGCCTCTCGTCTCCCTCTCACTTTTCCACGTACCGCAGCGAGCGCAGGCCGCGCTCCAGATGCCAGTGCAGATAGGCGGACACCAGCCCGCTGCCCTCCCGGACGTAGCGCGCCTCGCACGCGTCCGCCGTCTCCCAGTCTCCCGTAAGCAGCGCCCCGAGCAGCACCAGGGTCTGCGGGGAGGGTACGACGCTGCCGGGCACCCGGCAGTCGGCGCAGACGGAGCCGCCGGACGCCACCGAGAAGAAGCGGTTCGGGCCGGGCAGGCCGCACCTGGCGCAGTCGCCGAAGCTCGGCGCGTAGCCGTTCACGGCGAGGGAGCGCAGCAGGAAGGCGTCGAGGACGAGGTGCGGCGCGTGCTCCCCGCGCGCCAGCGTCCGCAGGGCGCCGACCAGCAGCAGGTACTGCTGCACGGCCGGCTCGCCCTCGTGGTCCGTGAACCGCTCGGCGGTCTCCAGCATGGCCGTGCCGGCGGTGTAGCGGGCGTAGTCGGTGACGATCCCGCCGCCGTACGGCGCGATGGTCTCGCTCTGGGTGCACAGCGGCAGCCCGCGCCCCACCAGCTCGCTCCCCCGCGCGAAGAACTGCACGTCCACGTGCGAGAACGGCTCCAGCCGGGCCCCGAACTTCGACTTGGTCCGCCGCACCCCGCGGGCCACGGCCCGCACCCGCCCGTGCCCCCGGGTGAGCAGCGTGATGATCCGGTCCGCCTCACCCAGCTTCTGGGTGCGCAGCACGATGCCGTCGTCGCGGAACAGACTCATGGTCCCCATTGTCGCCCATGCGGACGAGTGACCGGGGGCGAGCGGCCGACGGCGCGCGACCGACGGCGCGTGGCTAGGGCACCTCGCCGCGGCTGCGGGCGTTGGCGTGCGCCGTCGCCGCCCGCAGCCGCTCGGCGTCGGTCGCGCGCCGCACGGCGCCGGGCTCGGCGTCCCACTCCCGGCCGCCGCCGTACGGTCTGAGCTGGACGTACGGGCCCTCGTGCCCCATGACGATGCCCACCCTCCCGGTGCGCGTGTCCACGGCGTGGGTGCCGACGGGCAGGCTCACGGGGCCACCGCCCCGGCGAGCCGCCGCGCGGTCTCCACGGAACAGCGCCCGAGCTCGACGAGCGGACAGGGCGCCTCCCGGGCGACGCTCACCGGGTCGAGGCCCAGAGACGGCAGCACGATCCCGGCCTTTTCGAGAGCCGACCGCAATTCCTTCAAAGTCTCCTCCGCCTCTTCGACACACAGCGCCGAGTGTGAGGTTCGTCGTGCCTTCACGGTGCTCCCCTGCCTTGTCGAGTTTCACGCTTCGCACACCCACAGTGACGCTCCGCCTCTACAATCGGCAGCAGCCTGCGCCCTACAAGTACGAGGCAGGCCAAGGGGGTTGGCCATGGCCAACGGTTCACGTCAGGCGGTCTGGGAGTTCTTCGGCGCGGAACTCAAACGGCGCCGGGAGGACGCGGGAATCACCCAGGTGGAGCTGGGCGCACGGGTCTTCGTCTCCGGTGCCTACATCGGGCAGTTCGAGCAGGCCATCCGCAAACCCCAGCTGGACATCGCCCAGCGGATCGACGAGGTCCTGCAAACCGACGGTATTTTCGAGCGCCTGTGCCGGAAGCTGATCGACGACCGCCGCTACGCGGAGTACTTCGCGGAGGTCGTGGAGCTGGAGCGCGTGGCGACGCGGATCTGCGAGTTCGCGCCCGCGCTGGTGCCGGGCCTGCTCCAGACGGCCGGGTATGCGCGCGCGGTCACCCTCGCGATGAACCCGTTCGCGTCGGACGAGTACATCGAGGACAAGGTGTCGGGCCGACTGGAGCGCCAGCGCATCCTCGACGACGCCACCCGTCCCGTGTTCTGGGTGGTCCTGCACGAGAACGTGCTGCGCATCCCGGTCGGCGGACCCGCCGTCATGGCGAGCCAACTGGGGCACGTGGCCGCGCTGTCGCGGGAGCGGGCGGTGCTGGTGCAGGTGCTGCCGTACGGGGCCGGGGCGTACTCGCTCATGAACGGCATGCTGTCGCTCATGGAGTTCGAGGACGCGCCGCCAACGGCCTATACAGAGGCGGTGTATTCGGGAACCCTCCTGGACAATCCGGCTGTGGTGAAGCGCGCGTACGCGTCATACGATCTGCTCAGGGCCGCCGCGCTGGCGCCGGAGGCGTCCCGGGCCCTGATCGAATCGGCGGCGGAGGACTTCAGACGATGCGCGAGTACGACCTGAGCAACGCGCGCTGGCGCAAGAGCAGCTACAGCGACGGCAACGGCGGCAGCTGCGTCGAGGTGGCCGACACGGTCCCCGGCCTCGTCCCCGTCCGGGACAGCAAGGTGCCCGGAGGCGACGTGCTGGTCTTCGGATCGGCCGCGTGGGCGGAGTTCATCGACGTGCTGGGCTGTCCGGCCACGGCAGCGCATGCACGACGCATGCCGTAGCCGGACAATGGGCCGGCCGGGCCGGCCCCGGGGCGGCAACCCCGGGGGCGGATGACCCGGGCGGAGACCCCGGCCCGATTACGGCGGGCCGGGGGCTCCACGTGGGGCCGGCCGGTCAGTGGTTGTCGCCGCCCCAGTCGTCGCCGTGGTCGTCCCGGTCGCCGCGGTCGTCGCGGTCGTCGCGGTCGCGGTCGTGGAGCACCCGGAAGCTGGCCATGCAGGGAACGGTCGCGGTGGGGACGCAGGGAACGGGAGGCGTGCCCACGTTGGGCACCACGGCGAAGGCGGTGCTGTGCGGTCCGACCGTGGCGATGGGAGCCCCGTTGTCGCAGACCGGTCCGTTGAACACCTCGACGGTCCTGCGGCTGTCGTTGAAGATGTTCAGGCTGGTCGCGGGGAACAGGAGGGTCACCGCGACGCAGTCCCCCGGGCGGCTGGAGTAGCTGCGCTCGTTGACCTGGATCCGCCCCTCCTCCTCGTGGTGCCGGTGCCGGTGCCGCCGGGGCTGAGGCGGCGGCGGCACCGCGCCTCCGCCGGCCACCACCGCGGCGACACCCTCGTTGCCCTTGCTTGCCGTTCCGGGGTCGGCACCGGTGACGGGAGCGACCCCGACCCCCGGAACGGTGCCGGTACCGGTAGCGACGTAGGGCGCTCCGGCAGCCTCCGCCTGCCGGGCTGCCGACGCCTGGGCGGGCTCGGACGACGCCGAGGCGTAGGTGATGCCGCCCGCGGCCAGTGCCGCGGCGGCGGCGACCCCCGCGGTGACAGCGGTGGTGCGGCTGATTTTGAACATGCAACTTCTCCTGTCTGGCGAGAGACGAGCCGGGACGACCGGCATGTGATGAACGTACTAACCACCTGATTCGCTGTCATATCGGGCATCTCGACAGGGTCGCCCCAGTGGGCCGAACGAGCGACTTCGGACGCCCCACCGAGGCGCCGACATACGACCAATTCGTCCTGCAATGCGGCGACTTGATGCTGAATTAGCCTTTCAAGGTGATAATCTGATATATCGTCACCCTAAGAGCTGAGCGGCCGTCAGGATCGGATCCCCGGCACCCGCTGCCGGAGTCCCCGGCCGCGTCGCGGCCCGCGTTCCGCTCCCGGTGTCACCATCCTGTGCAGGAGGACCAGCCGAGCCGCGCCCCAGCACGCAGGAGCCGTGAATGACCTTCCCCGCCCCGCTCTCCGGTGTCGTACCGCCCGTCTGCACGCCCCTGACGCCCGAGCGGGAGGTGGATGTGCCCTCGCTGCTCCGGCTGGTCGACCACCTGGTGGGCGCGGGGGTGCACGGGCTGTTCGTGCTCGGCTCGACGTCCGAGGCGGCGTTCCTGACGGACCGGCAGCGCCGGCAGGTGGTCGAGGCGGTCGCCGGCCATGTGGGCGGCCGGCTGCCCGTCCTGGCCGGGGCCATCGACATGACCACCCCGCGCGTCCTCGACCACGTCCGCGCGGTCACGGCGGCGGGCGCGGACGCCGTCGTCGTCACCGCCCCGTTCTACGCCCGCACCCACCCCTCGGAGATCGTCCACCACTACCGCCGGATCGCGGCCGCGAGCCCGGTGCCGGTCATCGCCTACGACATCCCGGTCTCCGTGCACACCAAGCTCCCGGCGGACCTGCTGCTGGGCCTGGCCGGGGACGAGGTGCTGGCGGGCGTCAAGGACTCCAGCGGCGACCTCGCCGCCTTCCGCGAGCTGGTCACCGGCGCCCGCGCCCACCCCGGCTTCAGCGTCCTCACCGGCTCGGAACTGCTGGTCGACACCGCCCTAACCCTCGGCGCGGACGGCGCGGTGCCGGGGCTGGCCAACGTCGACCCGCACGGCTACGTCCGCCTCTACCGGCAGTGCCGCGCGGGCGACGGGGAGGGCGCCCGCGCCGAACAGGACCGGCTGTGCGCCCTGTTCGCCCTCACCCGGGCCGGCGACCCGGCCCGCATGGGCCCCGGCTCCTCGGCCCTGGGCGCCTTCAAGGCGGCCCTCCACCTGCGCGGCGTCATCGACTGCCCCGTCACCGCCGAACCGCAGGTACCGCTGTCGGGCGAGGAGACGGAGAAGGTCGCCAAGATCCTCGCCGCGGCGGGGCTCGTCTGAAGCCGGGCGGCTCGGCCGCCGCCGGTGGTGGCGCCCGGAAAGGTCACCCGGAGATGCGGCCCGGAGTCACCATCCCCGACTCGTAGGCCACGATGACCAGTTGGGCCCGGTCCCGCGCCCCCAGCTTGCCCATGATCCGGCTGACGTGGGTCTTCGCGGTGAGGGGGCTCAGTCCCAGCGCCTCGCCGATCTCGGTGTTGTTCAGGCCCCGCGCGACCAGGGTCAGCACCTCCCGTTCCCTCTCGGAGAGGCAGTCGGGGCCGCCCGTAGCCTCGACGGCGGCAGGGCTGCGCAGGAAGCGGGCGATGAGGCGCGCCGTGGGCCCCGGGGAGAGCAGGGAGTCGCCCGCGGCCACCGTCCGGACGGCGTCGAGCAGGTCGGCCGGGCGGGTGTCCTTCACCAGGAAGCCGGAGGCGCCGGCGCGCAGGGCCTCGACGACGTACTCGTCGGTGTCGTAGGTGGTCAGGACGAGGACCCTGACCCCGGCGAGGTCCTCGTCGGCGGCGATGAGCCGGGTGGCCTCGATGCCGTCGAGGTCGGGCATGCGGATGTCCATCAGGACGAGGTCGGCGCGCTCGCTGCGGGCCAGCGCGACGGCCTCGCGGCCGGTGCCGGCCTGCCCGACGACCTCCATGTCCTTGGCCGAGTCGATGAGCATCGCGAACGCGGCCCGCACCAGGGTCTGGTCGTCCGCGAGGAGGACGCGGACGGGGCTCATCGGGCCGCCTCCAGCGGGAGGACGGCGCTCACCTCGAAGCCCTGGCGGGGCAGTGGGCCCGCGTCCAGCGTCCCGCCGACGCTGCGGACCCGCTCCCGCATCCCGGCGAGGCCGAAGCCGGGGGCGCCGGCGGAGGCGCCCGCCCCGTCGTCGGTGACCCGGACCCGCAGCGCACCGTCGTGTTCGGTCACGCTGACGCGGACGGAGAGGTCGTCCCGGCCGCCGTGCCGGACCGCGTTGGTGAGGGCCTCCTGCACGATCCGGTAGGCCGCCGCGCCGACGGCGGGCGGCACCTCGTCGGCGCTCACGGTCAGGTCCACCTCGGCTCCGGCGGTCCGGGCGGTCTCCGCCAGGCCGGGCAGACCGTGCAGACCCGGCAGGGGCTCGCGGCTGTCGGGGCGGGCGGGGTCACGCAGGACCTCCAGGGTCGCCCGCAGTTCGCTGCGGGCGGCGCGGCAGGTCTCGGCGATGTCGTCGAGGGCGCGGGCCACGGCCGTGCGGTCCAGGCGGTCGGGGTCGGCGGCGAGGACGTGGGCGGCCACGGAGGTCTGGACGCCGATGACGGTGATGCTGTGGGCGAGCAGGTCGTGCAGGTCACGGGCGATGCGCAGGCGTTCCTCGGCGACCCGGCGGCGGGCCTCCTCCTCGCGGGTGCGTTCGGCGCGCGCGGCGCGTTCGACGATGGAGGCGACGTACTGGCGGTAGTAGCGGACGTCGACGCCGAAGAAGAGCACGGCGATGATCCAGCCGGACACCCGCAGCAGCTCCACGGCCTGGTGGGTGTTGACGGTGAGCATGATGGTCATGGAGACGATCAGCACGATGATGCCGGTCAGCACCGTGCGCAGCGGGCGGCCGGTGACGGCGACCGTGTACAGCGCGATGTAGGACGCCGGGGCGGGTGCGAGGTGGTTGTAGTCGAGCGCGTGGAACGGCACCGCGCAGGCCGCGACCGCCGCCAGGACGAGGACCGGGCGGGTGCGCCGCCACACGAGTGGCACATGGAGGGCGAGCAGCAGCGCCCAGCCGAGCGGGCCGGGGACGGGGTTCGCGTCGCCGAGGAGTGCGATGACGCCGGCGAGGACGGCGGCGGCGCAGGCCAGCAGGGCGTCGTTGCGCGTGCGGCGCGGCGCGGTGAGCGGGTCCCGGTTGATGGCCGCCATGATCCGCTCGGCTCGGCGGGGCGACTCGGCCGTCGTGGTGGTGGGCACGGGATACATCCTCCGACAGGCGGGCGCCCCTCCGGGAGGCAGGGGCGCCCGGCGCTTCACACGGGCTCCGGCAGCCGTTCGGGCCGTACCGGGTCGGACCTGCGGGACAGCCGCCCCGGCCACCAGACCCGGCGGCCGAGCGCGACGCTCGCGCTGGTGACCAGGTAGGTGCGGACGAGGAAGGTGTCGAGGAGCACTCCGACCGCGATGACGAAGCCGAGTTCGACGAGCTGGACGAGGCCCATGTTGGTCAGGACCGCGAAGGTGGCGGCCAGGACGAGCCCGGCGGACGCGATGACCCCGCCGGTGGTGCGCAGCGCGGACAGCGCCGCGGCGGCCGGTTCGGCGCCGTTCAGCGACTCCTCGCGCATGCGGTGCATGAGGAAGATGCCGTAGTCGACGCCGAGGGCGACCAGGAACACGAAGGACAGCAGACCGAGTCCGGGGTCCGTGCCCGCGAAGCCGAACAGCGGGCCGAACACCAGGCCGCCGATGCCGAGCGCGGCGCCCCACACAGCGACGACGGCGGCCATCAGGAGCAGCGGCGCGACGAGGGAGCGCAGCAGGGCGATCAGGATCAGCAGGACGGAGACGAGGACGATCGGGATGACGACGAGCCGGTCGCGGGAGTTGGTGTCCTTCAGGTCGATCTGCTGGGCGCTGGGGCCGCCGACATAGGAGCCGGCGAGTTCGTGCCGCAGTTGCTCGATGGTGGCGGTCTCGCCGGCGGACTGGGGCGGGTCGGAGGCGATCACGGAGATCTCGGTCCATCCGCCGCCGGTGCGGTCCGCGCGGGCGCTCGCGACGCCGTGCGTGCCGCGGACGGCGGCCAGGGTCGCGTCGGTCCGGCCGGCCGGGGTGATGACGTCGATGGGTTGCGCGGATCGCTCGGGGTAGGCCTTGGCGAGGGTCTCCAGCGCGGCGACGGACCCCGGCTTGTCGACGAAGGAGTCCTGCTGCTTGACGGTGCCCGGCAGGTTGAGGACGCCGAGGGCGAGTACGCCGAGCAGGGCGGCCCCGGAGGCGAGGACGGTCAGCGGGCGGCGCCCGGCGGAGTCGCCCATCGCCGCGAACAGCGAGCGGCCCGTCCTGGGCGCGCTGCCGTACGCGGGCACGAGCGGCCAGAACACCCGGCGGCCGAGCAGGACGAGCAGCGCGGGCAGCAGCGTCAGCATGGCGACGAGCGCGCACAAGACACCGACCGTGCCCAACGGGCCCATGCCGCGGCTGGAGTTGAGGTCGGCGGCGAGCAGGCACAGGAGCCCGGCGGCGACCGTGCCCGAGGACGCGAGCACGGCGGGCCCGCAGCCGCGCAGGGCCGCGCGCATCGCGTCGTACGGCCGCTCGTGGCGCCGCAGCTCCTCGCGGTAGCGGGAGACGATCAGCAGGGCGTAGTCGGTTCCGGCGCCGAAGACCAGGACGGTCATGATGCCGGTGCTCTGTCCCGAGACCTGGGTGCCGAAGGCCTGGTGGAGGCCGTAGGCGACGCCCGTGGACAGGTAGTCGGCCGTGCCGACGGCGACGAGCGGGACCAGCCACAGCAGCGGGCTGCGGTAGATGAGGACGAGCAGCACCGCGACGACGGCGACGGTCGTGTAGAGCAGGGGGCCGCCGAGGGACTGGTAGACGTCGGCGGCGTCGGTGGACAGGGCCGCGGGCCCGCCCACCTGGACGGTCAGCCCGCCCTGGTCGTGTGCGACGGAACGGACGTCGTCGACGAGGGCGTCGCGCTTCTTCTCGTCCGTGCCGGGCTCGTTGCTGGCGACCGGGTACATGACGGTGGTGCCGTCGCGGGACGGTACGGCCCGCGGGGCGGCGGTCAGCTCGTGCCGCCCGGCGACGGCCGCGACCTGCCGGGCGGCGGTCTGCCGGTCGGCGGCGGTGAGGCCGCCGTCGCGGTGGTAGACGAGGACCAGCTCGGTCGTCCGGCCGCCCGGCAACTGGTCCTGGATCCTGGCGACCTGGGTGGAGTCGGCGCTCGCGGGCAGGTAGTCGGTGATCCGGTCGTGCTGGACGTCGGCGAGCTTCGAGGCGAACGGCGAGACGACCGCCAGGACGCCGATCCACAGTGCGAGCAGCAGCCAGGGGATGGCGCGTCGTCGCGTATGTGTCTTTTCTGCGGCCCCCATGGATACGGGCCCTCCCTCCGGCGGAGTTGTCCGGTTGCGGGTCCAGACTTCCGGCGCGGAGGGCGGGAATCGTCGCGCGGGGGGACGAGTTCGGGGGTACTGCGCCGGGCGCTGGTCCGGGCGGGACTACTCCCCGGGGAGTATCAGGACGGCGTCCGGGCGGCCGCCAGCAGGCGGGTCACGTCGTCGGCGCAGATGGTCAGGGCCGCGCCGACCGTGGTGAGGGCGTCGCGTTCGGCGGGGGTGTAGGGGCCGTCGGCCAGGGCGATGCGGGCGCCCTGGAGCAGGATGCCCTCGCGGCCGGCCGCGGCGAGGTGCGGGGCGAGCGGGTCCAGGGCCTCGTGCAGCTCTATGGTCAGGCTCGCGCCGCAGGGCTCGCCCAGCACCCGGCCGGTGTCGGCGGCGAGGGCCTCGACCAGGGCGGCGAGCTGCTCCTCGGTGCAGTCGTCGAAGCCGGCCGCGCGGACCGCGGCGGCGGCCGTCTCCAGCGCCGTGCGGGAGCAGGTGCCGCCCGCGGCGAGCACGGCGAGGGCGACGGTGTGCACGGCGTCGCGCAGCATCGCGGAGAAGCGGCGGGTGGTGGGGTGGTCCAGGACGTCGGTGCCGTAGTGGCTGCGGCAGGCCGCGCACTCCACGACCGGGCCGGTCGCCCCGCGCGGCAGCACGGGCACCCCGAGCACGGTCAGCCGGCGGCGCCCGGTGAGCCGCTGGTAGTTGCGGTCGCCTCCGCAGCCGGGGCAGAAGAACTCGCCGTCGCCCACGGGCGTCCACGCGGTGCGGGTGCCCAGGATGTGCACAGCCCTGGCGGCACGGCCGTCTCGTCCCCGTACTGGCAGCACGTCGCACCTCCGTAACCGCACGGCAACATCGCCGCGCTGGCGTGATGTTAGCCACACCACGGAGGCTGAGTCAGTACCCCGTAAGAGACCTTTCTGTGACCTGGCCGCATCCTTGGCCGACAACCGACGGTGCCCCGGCCGCCGTTCGCAGCGGCCGGGGCACCGAAACTGCCGGTCAATCGCCGGTCAGGGGGGTCAGCGCGTCGCGCGGTTGACGGCGGAGACGACCGCCTTCAGCGAGGCACGCGTCGTGTTCGCGTCGATGCCGATGCCCCACAGGACCTTGCCGTCGATCGCGCATTCGATGTAGGAGGCGGCCTGCGCGGAGGCGCCCTCGCTCATCGTGTGCTCCTGGTAGTCCAGCAGGCGTACGTCGACGCCGATGGACTGCAGGGCGTCGAAGAAGGCCGAGATCGGACCGTTGCCGGAGCCGGTCAGGACGGTGTCCTCGCCGTCGACGGTGGCCTCGACGGTGAGGGTGTCCACGCCGTCCGTGTCCGTGGTGGACTGACCCGTCCGGACCTGGATGCGGCCCCACGGGTTGTCCGGGTTCGGCAGGTACTCGTCCTGGAAGACCGCCCAGATCTCCTTCGGCGTGATCTCGCCGCCCTCGGCGTCCGTCTTCGCCTGGATGAGCTTCGAGAACTCGATCTGCATCCGGCGCGGCAGGTCCAGCTTGTGGTCGTTCTTCAGGACGTAGGAGACACCGCCCTTGCCGGACTGGGAGTTGACGCGGATGACGGCCTCGTAGGAGCGGCCCACGTCCTTCGGGTCGATCGGCAGGTACGGCACCGCCCACTCGAGGTCGTCGACGGTGACGCCCCTGGCCGCCGCCTCGGCCTCCATGGCGTCGAAGCCCTTCTTGATGGCGTCCTGGTGGGAGCCGGAGAAGGACGTGTAGACCAGGTCGCCCACGTACGGGTGGCGCGGGTGGACCTCCATCTGGTTGCAGTACTCCCACGTACGGCGGATCTCGTCGATGTCGGAGAAGTCGATCTGCGGGTCGACGCCCTGGGAGAAGAGGTTCATGCCCAGGGTGACCAGGTCGACGTTGCCGGTGCGCTCGCCCTGCCCGAACAGGCAGCCCTCGACGCGGTCGGCGCCGGCCATGACCGCCAGCTCGGCCGCCGCCACGGCCGTGCCGCGGTCGTTGTGCGGGTGGGCGGACAGGCAGACGTACTCGCGGCGGGAGAGGTTGCGGTGCATCCACTCGAAGCGGTCCGCGTGCGTGGAGGGGGTCGAACGCTCCACCGTGGCGGGCAGGTTGAGGATGATCTCGCGGTCCGGACCGGGCTGCCAGACGTCCATGACCGCCTCGCAGACCTCCAGTGCGAAGTCCAGCTCGGTGTCGGTGAAGATCTCCGGCGAGTACTGGTAGCCGAACTCGGTCTCGGGGCCCAGCAGCTTCTCGGCGTACTCCATCACCAGCCGGGTGCCGTCGACGGCGATCTGCTTGATCTCGTCCTTGGAGCCGCGGAAGACGACCCGGCGGAAGACCGGGGCGGTGGCGTTGTACAGGTGGACGTTGGCCCGCTTCGCGCCCTTCAGGGACTCCACGGTCCGCTCGATCAGGTCCTCGCGGGCCTGGGTCAGCACGGAGATCGTGACGTCGTCCGGGATCGCGCCCTCTTCCTCGATGATGGAGCGCACGAAGTCGAAGTCGGTCTGGCCGGAGGCGGGGAAGCCGACCTCGATCTCCTTGTAGCCCATCTTGACCAGCTGGTCGAACATCCGGCGCTTGCGCTCGGGCGACATCGGGTCGATCAGGGCCTGGTTGCCGTCGCGCAGGTCGGTGGAGAGCCACCGGGGGGCGACGGTGATCCGCTGGTCGGGCCAGGTGCGGTCCGGGATGTCGACCTGCTCGTAGCGGCCGTACTTGTGGATCGGCATGCTGCTGGGCTGCTGGCGGTTGGCCATGATTGCGTGGGCTCCTCAGGATGTCCGGATGTCCGAGTGAACGGCCGACGACGCAACGCCAAGCTCCGCGGGGAGGGAGTCGGCCTCGACTACAGGCCCTCGCCGCGGCAGCTAAGGAGAAGCAGCCCGAAACGCATGATGCTTCGCAGCCTATCCGAGCCGTGATGGACGCGGGGACGCGTTCCAGTATGCGGGACCGCCGTCACGAAGGGGGACAAAAAGTGCGCCTTACCACATCGTCACGCAGCGTCGCGTTTCCTGTCCGGGTATTTCACCAATCATGGTGTCTCCTAGTGACACCGGAGTGACGCAGTGCAATGGTTCCGGGCATGACGACCAACGGGGGCTTCGAGCCCGTCTTCTGCACCATCGTGCCGCCCCATGTCCTCGACAAGCTCGCGCAGGCCGAGGACTCCGCCGTGTCCGGACCGGCCCGCCGGTCCCTGGAGCACGACGCCTACCAGCGCACCAAGCGCCGGCTGACCACCGTGATCGGCGCGCCTCCCACGGCCGTGCCAGCCGGCACCGGCGCCGACCGGCCGCACCGCACCGTCTACGACACCCACCACACCCAGGACCTGCCCGGCACCAAGGTCCGCGAGGAGGGCTCCGACCCCGGCGCCGACGCCACGGTCAACCGCGCCTACGCCGGGCTCGGCGCCACCTTCGAGCTGTATCTGAAGGCGTACGGCCGGCACTCCATCGACGACAACGGGCTGCCCCTGGACGCCACGGTGCACTTCGGCGAGGGCTACGACAACGCCTTCTGGAACGGCGAGCAGATGGTGTTCGGCGACGGTGACGGCGAGATGTTCCTCGACTTCACCATCCCGGTCGACGTCATCGGCCACGAGCTGACCCACGGCGTCACCCAGCACACCGCGAACCTGGACTACTTCGGCCAGTCCGGCGCGCTCAACGAGTCGCTCTCCGACGTCTTCGGCTCGCTGATCAAGCAGTACACGCTCGGCCAGACCGCCGCCGAGGCCGACTGGCTGATCGGCGCGGGCCTGCTCGCCCCGGGCGTCCGCGGCACCGCCCTGCGCTCGATGAAGGCCCCGGGCACCGCCTACGACGACCCGAACCTGGGCAAGGACCCGCAGCCGGCGACCATGGACCACTACGTCCGCACCGGCCGCGACAACGGCGGCGTGCACATCAACTCCGGCATCCCCAACCACGCCTTCTACCTCGTCGCCAGTGCCATCGGCGGCCACTCCTGGGAGAAGGCCGGGCAGATCTGGTACGACGTGCTGACCGGCGGCGAGCTGAAGAAGGACGCCCAGTTCGCCGACTTCGCCACGCTCAGCGTGCGGGCGGCGCGCGAGCGGTACGGCGCCGGGGACGAGCTCCAGGCCGTGCAGAAGGCGTGGGAGCAGGTCGGGGTGCGCACGCTCTAGTTCCGTACTAGACAGTCACCCATGCGTATTCGAGTACGGCGCACGGGCGGCTTCGCCGGGATCGAGCGCCGGGCCGAGGTGGACACCGCGGCCCGGCCCGACGCCGAGCGGTGGCGCACCCTGGCCGAACGCGCCCTCGCCTCCGGCCACCCCGCCCCGCCCCCGGGCGTCCCGGACGGCTTCCGCTACGAGATCACCGTGGACGGCCGCACGGTGTACGCGGCCGACCCCCGACTGACCGAGGAACAACGGGAGTTGATCTCACGGGTGCTGAAGGAGGGGGCGTAGCGAACCACTGCGCACCCGAGGATTGACTTCGGTTACCACGGGTAAGGATGATCCGCCCATGGCGACTGACGCAGGCGATCCCCTTCCCCGCTTCCCGGACGGCTTCCTGTGGGGCGTCTCGACCTCCGCCCACCAGATCGAGGGCGCGGCCGACGCGCGCGAGCGCTCCGTGTGGGACGTGTTCACCGCCGAGCCGGGGCGGGTGAAGGACGGCTCGACGGCGGCGGTGGCGTGCGACCACTACCACCGCTACCGGGAGGACGTGGCGCTCCTCGCCGGGCTCGGCGTGGACGCGTACCGCTTCTCGGTCTCGTGGCCGCGGGCCGGCTCGCCGGGCGGGCTGGACTTCTACGACCGGCTGGTGGACGAGCTGTGCGCGGCGGGCGTGCGGCCGGTCGTCACCCTCTTCCACTGGGACCTGCCCGCCTCGCTGGACTGGCTCGAGCGCGACACGGCAACCCGGTTCGCCGAGTACGTGACCGTGGTGGCCGAGCGGCTCGGCGACCGGGTCGCCAAGTGGATCACCCTCAACGAGCCCGCCGAGCACACGCTGCTCGGCCACGCCCTCGGCGCCCACGCGCCCGGCAGGCGGCTGCTCTTCGACGCCCTGCCGGTCGCCCACCACCAGCTCCTCGCGCACGGTCTCGCGGTGCGGGCGCTGCGCGCGTCCGGGGCGACGGACATCGGCATCGCCAACTCGCACGGGCCGGCCTGGCCCGCCTCCGCGGAGCCGGCCGACGTGGCGGCGGCGGGCTTCTACGGCCTGCTGCTCAACCGGCTGTTCGCCGAGCCGGTCCTGCTCGGCGCCTACCCGGACGGGCTCGGGGAGCTGATGCCCGGTGACGTGGCGGAGGACCTGAAGGTCATCGGCGAGCCGGTCGACTGGTACGGGATCAACTACTACGCGCCGACGCGCGTGGGCGCGCCGCAGGGCGCCGAGACCGAGTTCGGCGGTGTGACCATACCCGCCGAACTCCCCTTCTGGTACGGCCGATCGAGGGCCGCCCGGTGACCGACTTCGGCTGGCCGGTCGTCCCCGAGGGCCTCACCGAGCTGCTCACGGGCTTCCGCGACCGCTACGGCGACCGGCTCCCGCCCGTCGTCATCACCGAGAACGGCTGCTCCTACGAGGGCCTGGACGACCAGGACCGCATCGCCTACCTGGACGCCCACGTCCGCGCCCTGCACACCGCGCTGGAGGCGGGCGTGGACGTGCGCGGCTACTTCGTCTGGTCCCTGATGGACAACTTCGAGTGGGCCGAGGGCTACGCCCGCCGCTTCGGACTCGTCCACGTGGACTTCGGCACGCTCGAACGCACCCCCAAGGCCTCCTACCACTGGTTCCGGGACCTGCTGCGGTCGCAGAAGTGACCACGGGCCGCCGCCGCGCCGGGACCCACCCGGGCGGCCGCCGGGCGCTGTCCCGGCCGGCGGGGGCGTCCGGAGCGGCGGGGCGGATCGCAGGCGTCGGGCAGGGCGCCGGGCGCGGTCAGCGCGCGCGGCGTCGCGGGCGCTGCGCAGGGTCGGGAACTACGGCCGGTAGCCCAGCTCGCGGCGGATCCGGTCGGTGGAGGCGATGCCGTACCAGGGGTCGGGGTCGGGGCCGTCCGCCGGGATCTCGGCGCCGACGCACGTGCGCCCGGGTCTGCTGCTGGTCCTGGACCGGCTGTACGACACCCCGGCGCACGTGCAGACGGACTACGGCGAGGTGCCGGCGCGGAACGCGATGGCGAACGCCCTGATCGGCGACTCGTTCGCCCGCCCGCCCCGGTGGCGGAACCTCACCCGCCGCTTCTTCCTCGACCCGACGGCCCGCGCGCTGTTCCCGCCCGAGGACCTCCCCCGGCTGGCCCGCGCCCATGTGGCGAGTCTGCGCGCGGTGGCCGCCTCCCGCCCCGACGACCCGGCACCGGCCGCGCTGGTGGCCGAACTGCGCGCCTCCCGTGAGCAGTTCGCCCGGCTGTGGGACACCCACGAGGTGGCCGTGGGCTGGGGCGCCACGAAGCGGTTCGTGCACCCGGTGGTGGGCCTGCTGGAGCTGAACCGCGAGACGCTGCTGAGCCAGGAGCACCACCAGCTCCTGGTCATCCACACGGCCCGCCCCGGCACCGAGTCCCACGAACGGCTCCAGCTGCTCAGGGTGGTGGGCCTGCAGGACATGGTGCCCGGAGGGGCGACGGCCCTGCGCGAGTGAACCGGCCGGAACGCCTCGTCGTGGGTCAGAACCCCAGCCGGCGCAGCTGCTTGGGGTCCCGCTGCCAGTCCTTGGCCACCTTCACATGCAGGTCCAGGAAGACCGGCGTGCCCAGCAGCGCCTCGATGTGCTTGCGGGACTTGATGCCGACCTCCTTCAGGCGCTTGCCCTTGGGGCCGATGATGATGCCCTTCTGGCTGGGGCGCTCGATGTAGACGTTGGCGTGGATGTCGAGGAGGGGGCGGTCCGCGGGGCGGTCCTCGCGCGGGAGCATCTCCTCGACGACGACCGCGATGGAGTGGGGCAGTTCGTCCCGGACGCCCTCCAGGGCGGCCTCGCGGATCAGCTCGGCCACCATCACCTGCTCGGGCTCGTCCGTCAGGTCGCCCTCGGGGTAGAGCGCCGGGCCCTCGGGGAGCAGCGGGATCAGCAGATCGGCCAGCAGGTCGACCTGGCGGGCGCCCACCGCCGACACCGGGACGATCTCGGCCCACTCGATGCCCAGTTCCTTGCCCAGCGCGTCGATGGCGATCAGCTGCTCGGCGAGGGTCTTGGGGTCCACGAGGTCGGTCTTGGTGACGATCGCGACCTTGGGTGTCTTCCTGATCCCGGCCAGCTCCTTGGCGATGAAGCGGTCGCCCGGGCCGATCTTCTGGTCGGCCGGCAGGCAGAAGCCGATCACGTCGACCTCGGCCCACGTCGTGCGCACGACGTCGTTGAGGCGCTCGCCGAGCAGGGTGCGCGGCTTGTGGAGGCCGGGGGTGTCGACCAGGATGAGCTGGGCGTCGGGGCGGTGCACGATGCCCCGGACCGTGTGCCGGGTGGTCTGCGGGCGGTTGGAGGTGATCGCCACCTTCTGCCCGACCAGAGCGTTCGTGAGGGTGGACTTGCCCGCGTTGGGGCGGCCCACGAAGCAGGCGAAGCCGGCGCGGTGAACGGTCTCGGCCGGCTGCTCGGATGACTGGGTGCGAACGCTCATGCCGCCCATTCTCCCTGATCCACAAGGCCTCGCCGCACCGTGAGGTTCCGGTAACACTCAGGCAATGAAACGTCACGGAAACACACCCGTACGCGCCCCGAAACGCGCACCGGTGACCCTCTGACGAGCCCCCACACCGTTGGAGACGCCCGTGACCCTCGCCGCCGCCGCGCACGTGAACACCGGTGACACCGCCTGGCTGCTCGCCGCGACCGCCCTCGTCCTGCTGATGACCCCGGGCCTGGCCCTGTTCTACGGCGGCATGGTCCGCACGAAGAGCGTCCTCAACATGCTGATGATGAGCTTCGTGTCGATCGCCCTGGTCACGGTGGTCTGGCTGGCGGCCGGCTACTCGCTCGCCTTCGGCGACGACGTCGGCGGCGGCCTCATCGGGGGGTTGCGGCAGGCCGGCATGAGCGGCCTCGGGCCCGGCAGCGTGCACGGCACCGTGCCCACGCTGCTCTTCGCGACCTTCCAGCTGACCTTCGCGATCATCACGGCCGCCCTGGTCAGCGGCGCCGTCGCGGACCGGACGAAGTTCTCGGCCTGGCTGGTCTTCGTCCCGGTGTGGGCGCTGCTCGTATACGTTCCGGTCACCCACTGGGTGTGGGGCCCGGGCGGCTGGATCCACACCGGTCTGGGCGCGCTCGACTTCGCGGGCGGGCTGCCCGTCGAGATCACCTCCGGCGCCTCCGGTCTCGCCCTGTGCCTGGTCCTCGGGCCCCGGCTGGGCTTCAAGAAGGACGCGATGCGCCCGCACAACCTGCCCATGGTGGTCCTCGGCGCGGGCCTGCTCTGGTTCGGCTGGTTCGGTTTCAACGCGGGCTCCGCGCTCGGCGCCAACGGCCTCGCCGCGGCGGCCTTCCTGAACACCCTCGCCGCCGGCTGCACGGGCCTGCTCGGCTGGCTCTTCGTCGAGCACCGGCGCGACGGCCACCCCACCACCCTGGGCGCCGCCTCCGGCGCGGTGGCCGGCCTGGTCGCGATCACCCCGTCCTGCGGCACGGTCTCGCTGCTCGGCGCGCTGGTCGTGGGCCTCGCCGCCGGGGTCGTCTGCTCCTACGCGGTGAGCTGGAAGTTCAAGCTGAACTACGACGACTCCCTGGACGTCGTCGGCGTCCACCTGGTCGGCGGCATCATCGGCACCCTGCTGATCGGCCTGTTCGCCGAGAAGGCGATGACCGGCGGCACACGGGGGCTGTTCTACGGCGGCGGGCTCGCCCCGCTCGGCCGGCAGCTCCTGGCCGTGGTCGCCGTCGCGCTGTACGCCTTCGCGGTGACCTACGGCCTCGGCAGGCTGATCGGCAGGGTGATGGGCTTCCGGGCGAGCGAGGAGCAGGAGCACACCGGGCTGGACCTTACGGTGCACGCGGAGACGGCATACGATCACGGCGTCCTGGGCCACGGCGCCCCGGTCAGCTCCTCCGTCCTCGCCTCCGCGCACCAGGCCCCCACCCGGAAGGTCGACACCCAGGCATGAAGCTCATCACCGCGATCGTCAAGCCGTACCGGCTGGACGAGGTCAAGACCGCCCTGCAGGAGCTCGGCGTGCAGGGCCTGACCGTGACCGAGGCCAGCGGCTACGGCCGGCAGCGCGGCCACACCGAGGTGTACCGGGGGGCCGAGTACCGGGTCGACCTGGTGCCGAAGGTGCGCATCGAGGTCGTGGTGGCGGACGCGGACGCCGAGCCGGTGATCGACGCGATCGTCAGGGCCGCGCAGACGGGGAAGATCGGGGACGGGAAGGTGTGGGCCGTCCCCGTGGAGACGGTCGTGCGGGTGCGCACCGGCGAGCGCGGCCCCGACGCGCTCTGACCAGCAGCACCCCGGCCGCCACGGCCGCGGCGAGGACCAGCGCGGCGAGCAGCGGGGGCAGCGCGAGGTAGGAGGCCCCCGCCGACTGCCGGGTGCCGGGCGCGCTGACGGTCAACGTCACGGTCGCGCGATCGAGTTGGGGTGACCCGTGCCAGGGCTCGGAGAGCCGCACCGACTGCCCGGGCAGCAGTTCGGAGGGCACCCGGGTCAGCCGGCGGTCGAGCAGGGTGCGGTCGAAGAGCCCGCGCGCCCTGAGCTCCGCCTCGGGGTGGAGGGTGACGTTCCCCGTGTTGCGCAGGGTGTAGGAGACGGTGGCGGTGCTCTCGCCCAGGCCCGGGATCAGGGGCTGGTGGTGGCTGATGCGGACCTGCCCGACGGAGAGCGCGGGCAGCGCCGGACCGCCGACCCGGAGGTAGACGCGGGCGCCGACGGCCCGCTGCACGCCGAGCGCCAGTTGTCCGCCGCCGGGGTCCATCCGTTCGTCGAGCGCGACGATCGCGCCGGGGTGGTCGCCGGGTTCGGCGCCCTCGGGGACGCGCAGGGTGAACGGCACGGTGACGGTCCGGTGGCCCGGCACGGTGATGCGCGAGCGGGCCGGCCTGGCCCAGGCGCCCACGCCGTGCATGCGCTCCTTCAGGGTCCGTACCGCGAACCCGCCGTCGCGCGCGGTGTTGTAGGCGTCGGCCGCGTAGAGCCGGAAGGTGAGCGGGCGGCCGGTCCTGTTGGCGACGGCGACCTTGTCGGTGAGGGTCTGGCCGGGGTCGGCCGAGAGGGAGAAGTAGGGGCGCGCGGCGAGCTTCGAGGCGACCGGGTAGACGGACCAGCTGCCGTTGTCGGCGGCGCGTGCGGGCCCCGCGGTGATGCCGAGGAACAGGCCGAGGAACAGGCCGAGGAGGCTCAGGAGGAGGACGTACGGCTTGCGCATGGGTGCGGACCCCCCATGGGCTCGGACGGTGGTGGTCGGGCGGGTGCGGACCCGGTCGTACGACGGGGGCGCCCGGCCTGCGGTGTCAGGTGAGGGTGAGCGTCAGGACGCCGGAGTACGAGCCCGGAGGCGTGAACGCCGGTACGTCCAGGGAGAGGCCCGCGCCGACGGTGAACTCGCCGCCGGTGAGGGTGCCGTCGGAGGTCTGGGCGAGGGTCGCCCCCGAGGCGCCCACGACGCCGGTGGAACCGGCCGCGCAGGTGCTGGGGCTGCCCGCCTTGGCCGCGCAGGACGGGGTCCAGCTCAGCCGGCCCGCGTCGATCCTGCCGCCGGGACCGGTGAGGTCGGTGACCTTGCCGGTCAGGGACCAGCCCGCGGGCCCGCCGCGGAAGTCCTGGACCGTCACGGTCTGCAGCTTGCCGGTCGAGGCCCCGCCCGTGCCGAAGTCGACCGCCGACAGCGCGACGGCGTCCCCGGCCTGGGACATGGACAGGGTGCCCGCCCTGACGGTGGTGGTCACCTTCTGGCTGCCGGGCGGGACGGGCGTGGTGTCGTTGACGACGTAGGCCGCGGGACCCGCGCCCTTGTCGGCGCTCCAGGAGCCGCCCTCGTAGGCCACGATCCCGGTCGTCGTCCTGTCGTTGACGACGAGGGAACCGCTGAAGGAGCCCTGGGCGTTCGCGGTCACGGTCGCGGTGTCCGCGGTCTGGGTGTCCCCCGCGCGCCCGGCCAGGGTGACCGTCGCGCCCGGCGTGAAGTTGCTGCCGCTGACGGTGACACTGGCGCCCGGGTCACCGGACGCGGAACCCAGCGAGATGGCACGGGTGTTGGCCGGGGTGCCGTCGGTCGCCGTGAGGGTCTCGGAGGCCGGGGCGGGCGGGTTCGTCACCGTGCAGGGCGTGTCCAGCTCCAGGATGTAGCTGGTGTGGATGTTGTAGTCGCCCGGCGAGAGGGTGATCCGCCCGGCCTTGGTGACGGTGAACGTGCCGGTCATGGAGAAGGACGGGAAGGGCGCCTTCCCCGGCACCGGCGGGTTCTTCTTCGGCCCGGCGACGGTGACGTCCCCGGTCTGGGCGCCGCCGAGCGTCACCTTGCCGGTCGGGGTCATGATGTCGGCCGGCAGGGCCAGGTCGGTCGGGTTGCCGGCGGCGGCCGTGACCACCGTGTAGGTCACGGTGACGGTGTCGCCGACCTTGGGACTGGTGTTGTCAGCCGAGACGCTCGCGGTCGTGGTGCCGTCGATCGGCGGCAGCCCCGACACGGCGGGCGGGATGCAGTGCGTGGCGAAGTCCACGTTCGTGCCGGCGGCATCGGCCGGACAGGCGAGCGCGCCGCCCGCGGTGACCGCGAGGGCGGTCGCCCCGAGCAGTGACGCCCAGCGCCACCGTCGGGATCTTCGGGGTGTCGGACCCATGGGCCCCCTCCTGAGGGTTGTGGGCGCAGCGGCTCATCTGCGCCGACAGGGGGCATTGATGTGGAGCAGCCGTGAGAAGTCAATGGAGATGCCGCAGAAATCTGACGGGCCATCAGTTCCCGTCGGTTTCCGCGGCATCCGGAACGGATCGCTCGGTCGCACACGACCGGGCCGGGCGACCGCGGGCTACTCGCGGTGCGGGTCACGGCGACCCCGTGCCCCGGCCCTCGACCACACGAACCCACTGGCCCTCGACCTCGACCGAACGCACAGGGGCACCCCCGGCGCGCCTCAGCCGGCGACGACGGTGGCCCGTACGGCGCCGTCGGGACCGGCGAGCAGCACCGGCGTCCCGGGGCCGCCCAGGTCGGCGACGGCGGCCCGGTCCTCGTCGGGCAGGGAATCCGCCTCGGTCACCACCGCCGCCGCCTCCAGCGACGTCGCCCCGGACGCGACCGCCATGGCCACGGCGGTCCGCAGCGCGCTCAGCTTCAGCGAGGCGAGATCCACCGACCCGGCGACATAGGTCCGCCCGGTCTCGTCGCGTACGGCCGCCCCCTCGGGCACCCCGTTGCGGGCCCGCGCGGAACGGGCCAGGGTGACGATCTTGCGGTCCTCGGGATCCAGCGCGTTGCTCTCGGTCATGCCCCGAGCATACGAAGCCACCGCGGCCCCACCCCGCCACGGGGTGCGGGGCCCCGCGGGGAGGCCGGCCACGTCGGCCCGGCCGCGGGGTCCGCACGGTGCCGGCCGGGCGTCGCAGCCCCGCCCGGTGCGCCGCCGCCTCACGCCGGTGGCGACGCCGCTCCCGCTGAACGCCCGCACCCGCAAGGCGCGGGATCAGTCCAGCGTCTGAACGATCTCGCTGCGCTCGGCCGTGTGCACCACACGCCCGCGCGCACCGTTGACCAGCGGCAGGTACGGCGCCACATGCCCGCACTCGACCCCGGCCACGATCGGCACGCCCAGCGGGCCGAGGGCGTCCAGGACGGCCTCCTGCTGGGTGAGGGTGGGGCTGTCGGGGGCGTGGGTGCGGCCGACGAGGACGGCGGCCGCACGGTCGAAGAACCCGGCGAGCCGCATGCCGTGCAGCTGGCGGCAGATGGTGTAGGCGCCGTCCTCGCACGCCTCGACGTACACGAGCAGCGGCTCGTCCCCGGCGAACCGCGAGACGTCCAGGTACGGGGTGCCGGCCAGGTGCCCGATGGTCTCGATGCAGCCGCCGATCAGCCGGCCCTCCACGTCCACGTCCCCGTCGCCGTCGAGCCGGGTCCAGGCGCCCTCGGCGTCGAGGGTGAAGTCGCGGATCTCCGGGTTCCCGGCGAAGTCGTCGAAGCGGGCGGTCCGGTACCGGCCGGGCGGCTCCTGCGCGAACGGCTCCCCCTGCGGGGCCGTCACGACGTCCAGCCAGGACATGAGCCCCTTTGGCGTGCGGTAGGGGGTGTCCATCAGGTTGCTGCCGTGGACTGTGGCGACCCCTGTGAGCAGGGTCAGCGGGGCGATGAGCGTGGAGATGTCGGAGAAGCCGACCATCCAGGTCGGCTCGGCCCGCCCGATCGCCTCGAAGTCGAGCAGCGGCAGCAGGTCGATCGCCGTCTCACCGCCCCACGGCGGCACCACGGCCCGGATGTCCGGGTCGGTCAGCATCCCGGTCAGCTCGGCCGCGCGCTCGGCCCCCGGCGCGCTGATGTGCGTCGAGCCGTCCATGCACCGGCCGACGACCACCTCGTATCCGCGCTTCTCGAGGTCTCGTAGCGCCACGTCGAGACGGGCGCGCATCGTCCCGTCCACCCCGCTGGACGGGGAGGTCACGCCTATACGGTCGCCGGGGCGCAGCGGGCGCGGAAAGCGAAGGGTCATGCCCGATTCTGACAGCAGGCCGGCGGGCCCGGGCAACCCGATTACGGCCGGTCCAGCCGCAGCCGCTCCGCCCTCGGCAGCCCCGCGACGACGAGGTCGTACGAGTCCTCGATCAGCTCCTTCACCAGCCGGTCCGGCAGGCCGCCGTCCACCGTCACGGTGTTCCAGTGCCGCTTGTTCATGTGCCACCCCGGCACGATCAGACCCTCGTGGTCGGTGCGGAGCCGGACCGCGTCCTCCGGGTCGCACTTGAGGTTGACCGTCAGCGGCCGCCCGTCCAGGGCGGTGAGGGCGAACATCTTGCCCAGGACCTTGAAGACCGAGGTCTCCGGGGTGAACGGGAAGTCCTCCACGGCCGCGTTGAAGGACAGGCAGAAGGCGCGCAGCTCCCCGGGGGTCACTCGGCCGCCTCCTCCTCGGCGACCGGCACGGGCACCGGCTCCACCAGGACGGTGACGATCTTGTTCCGGCGTCCGGCCGCCGCCTCCGCGGTCAGCCTCAGCCGGCGCTCGTCGGGCAGCTCCACCTCCGCCGAGGCGCCGGCGATGGGCACCCGGCCGAGGGCCTTGGCGAGGAGCCCGCCGACGGTCTCCACGTCCTCGTCGTCGTACTCCTCCAGGTCGTACAGCTCGCCCAGGTCGGTGATGTTCAGGCGGGCGGTGACCCGGAAACGGCCGTCGCCGAGGTCCGCCACGGGCGGCAGCTCCCGGTCGTACTCGTCGGTGATCTCGCCGACGATCTCCTCCAGGATGTCCTCGATGGTGACGATGCCGGCGGTGCCGCCGTACTCGTCGATGACGACGGCGACGTGGTTGCGTTCCTTCTGCATCTCGCGCAGCAGGTCGCCGGCGTTCTTGGTGTCGGGCACGAAGACGGCGGGCCGCATGGCGGTCGACACCAGGTCGCTCTCCGCGTCACGGCTGATGTGCGTCTTGCGGACCAGGTCCTTCAGGTACACGATCCCGACGATGTCGTCCTCGCTCTCGCCGGTCACCGGGACCCGGGAGAACCCGGAGCGCAGCGCGAGCGTGAGGGCCTGGCGGATGGTCTTGAAGCGCTCGATGGTGACGAGGTCGGTCCTCGGCACCATGACCTCGCGCACCAGCGTGTCGCCCAGCTCGAAGACCGAGTGCACCATGCGGCGCTCCTCGTCCTCGATCAGCGACTCCTTCTCGGCCAGGTCGACCAGCGCGCGCAGCTCCGCCTCGGAGGCGAACGGGCCGCGCCTGAAGCCCTTGCCGGGCGTGAGGGCGTTGCCGATGAGGATCAGCAGCGACGGGATCGGCCCCATGATCCGGGCCAGCGGCAGCAGGACGTACGCCGCCACCGTGGCCGTGTTCAGCGGGTGCTGGCGGCCGATGGTGCGCGGGGAGACGCCCACGGCCACGTACGACACCAGGACCATGACCCCGATGGCGAGCAGCAGGGCCTCCCAGGTGGCGGTGAACTCCTCCAGGCAGGCGTACGTCACCAGGGCCGCGGCCGCCATCTCGCAGGCGACGCGGACCAGCAGGGCCACGTTGAGGTAGCGGGTGGGGTCGGCGGCGACCTGGGCGAGCCTGGCGCTGCCGCGCCGCCCGGACTTCACCGCCTCCTCGGCGCGGAAGCTGGAGATCCGGGCGATGCCGGCCTCCGCGCAGGCGGCGAGCCAGGCGACGACGACCAGCGCGACCGCGCCGACGACGATCTGCGCAGACATGGGGCGGTTACGCGACGGTCGGCGCCGGGGACGGCCCGGTCAGGCCGCGCTCGGCCCGCCACCCGTCCACGATGGCGGCCTGCAGGCCGAACATCTCGGCCTTCTCGTCGGGCTCCTCGTGGTCGTACCCCAGCAGGTGCAGCACCCCATGGACGGTGAGCAGCTGCAGCTCCTCGTCCATGGAGTGCTGGGTGGGCGCCTCGGCCCCCTGCTTGGCGGCGACCTCCGGGCACAGCACGATGTCGCCGAGCAGCCCCTGCGGGGGCTCGTCGTCGTCCTTGGACGGCGGCCGCAGCTCGTCCATCGGGAACGACATGACATCGGTCGGCCCGGGCAGGTCCATCCACTGCACGTGCAGCTGCGCCATGGCGTCGGCGTCCACGACGATCACCGAGAGCTCGGAGAGCGGGTGGATGCGCATCCGCGCGAGCGCGTAGCGGGCGATGTCGAGGATCGCCTGCTCGTCTACCTCGGTGCCGGACTCGTTGTTGACGTCGATCGACATGGTCGTGCTGGTCTACTTCCCCTTGGTGCCCTTGGCGCCGGACCCGCCACGACCGTGCTTGTGGGAGCCGTTCTCGGTGCCGTGCTTGCTGTCGTACTTCTCGTACGCGTCGACGATACGGCCCACCAGCTTGTGCCGTACGACATCGTGGGACGAGAGCAGGGAGAAGTGGACGTCCTCGACCCCTTCGAGGATCTCCTGCACCTGCCGCAGACCGCTCTTGGTGCCGTTCGGCAGGTCGACCTGGGTCACGTCACCGGTGATCACGATCTTCGAGTCGAAGCCGAGCCGGGTGAGGAACATCTTCATCTGCTCCGGGGAGGTGTTCTGGGCCTCGTCCAGGATGATGAAGGCGTCGTTCAGGGTGTTGTGGGTCAGCAGGTAGTCCTGGGTGACGTAGAGGGAGTCCTCGGCGGCCACCTGGATGCAGACGCACTCCTCCCTGCCCGCGGGCTCGATGCTGTCGATGAACCGCATCGGGCGTCCGCCGCCTCCGGCCGCGTGGTACTTGTCGCGCTTGCGGGCCAGGCGGAAGGGCTCGATGCCTTCGGGGAGGCGGATGTCGACGATGTGGGCGTCATGGCGGTGCACGACCTCCCGGCCCATGGCCAGACCAGGCGAACGCCCCTCAGCGCCCCGACGCCGTGTGTACGCGACGCCGCCGAGGGACTGCACCAAAGCGATCACGTCGTCACGGAGCATGATCGACGTTGTCGTGTACTGGATCCGACACGTCCGGTCCTTCTGTGTCACCGGGCCGCCGTCGGAGTCGAGCAACCCCTGCAGAACGGCCAACCGGACCTCAGCCGAATTGTGCAGGTAGTCATCGGGGATGAACTTGGTGTGCGACCGGGAGCCGATCAGGTCCAGTCGACGCAGCATTCCCGTGACCGGATTCTCCAACGTGACCACGTCACCAGGAAGCTTCACGCGGTTCAGAGCGTAGTTGGGCCCACCCCGGTGCCGCACTGCAACACCCGGAAGCGCCGACTCAAGCGCCACCGCCAGTTCCGGATCCTCCGTGGCGAAGGAAGGCGTGGTGGATCCGGTCAGGCAGCCGTCGCCCAGCAGCAGACCGAGCGCGTACGGGTCCATCGGAACCTCACGCTCCGGGAAACACACCGGCGCCGTGAGCAGTGGCAGCTCGTACCGGCGTGCGTGAGCCGCACGCAGGTTGCCGATCATCTCCTGTGTCTCGAGCACCCGCCACGGCTTGTCACGGCGAACGTCGGCACGGGTTCTGACCGTCCACAGGTGCTCGCCACAGCACAGCGTCCAGGAGCCGTCCTGGGCCGAGACACGATAGATGTCCTTCTCGCCCTGCGGATAGACGCCGAGCACCGGTGTCGGCTCGCCGTTCGAGCCAATGACCAGATCACCGACCTGAAGGTCGCCGATGGGGCGCCAGCCGTCCGGCGTGAGGACGTTGGTGAAGGTCGGTTGGGCGCGACCCCTCATGTACGCCAGCGGCGCCACCTCGATCGTCCCCGCCGCCATCAGCCGGGGGATCGAGTCCGGGTCGAGCATGTCGTGCAGCGCGTCGTACAGCGGGCGCAGGTACGGGTCGATCTTCTCGTAGAGCGTGCCGGGCAGGAAGCCCAGCCGCTCCCCCGCCTCCACGGCGGGGCGGGTGAGGATGATCCGGTTGACCTGCTTGGACTGCAGGGCCTGCACCGCCTTGGCCATGGCCAGGTAGGTCTTGCCGGTACCGGCGGGGCCGATGCCGAAGACGATCGTGTGCTTGTCGATCGCGTCGACGTACCGCTTCTGGTTGAGGGTCTTGGGGCGGATGGTGCGGCCGCGCGAGGACAGGATGTTCTGTGTCAGCACCTGTGCCGGGGTCTCGGGGCCGTCGCTCGTCCCGTTCTCGCTCGCCTTGAGCATGGCGATCGAGCGTTCCACTGCGTCCTCCGTCATCGGTTGCCCGGTGCGGAGCACCAGCATCATCTCGTCGAACACGCGCGAGATCAGGGCGACGTCGGTGGGGTCGCCGACCGCGCTGATCTCATTGCCCCGGACGTGGATGTCGGCCGCCGGGAAGGCCTTCTCGATCACACGCAGAAGGGAGTCGCCGGATCCCAGCACGGTCACCATGGGGTGCTGGGCGGGGACGGTGAACTGCGCTCTCGCCTGCTCCTGCGCAGGGGTGTGAGCTGTGGGTGTCTGTGTCATGGGCCGGCGCTGAAGGCCTGCGCTTCCTCCTCGTCACGGCCGCATGGCTGAGGGCGGCCTCGCACAGTCCAGAGTACGACGGGGGGCGGACAACGCCGTAGGACTTTTCCGCGGGGGCGGGCGGGGACGGAGGATCACGACTGCGCATACCGGCAGAACCCGTCAGGAACGGCACCGGCGCACCCGGGCCGCCCCGTGCCGTGCACCCTGGCGCACGGGCCGCCGCCCGGCCGCGTGGGGGTCAGCGCGTGGGGCGGAAGCCGATGGTCGGCACCGCGCGTCTGCGGGGCCAGACCTCGGCGCCCTCCTCCACGGGCGCCAGGAGGGTGTCGAGGAAGGCGTAGCGGCGCAGTGCGGCCGGATCCTGTTCCGGCGCCGGCAGGGACTGCACCTTCCGCCACCAGGCGGCCAGTTCCGACCACCCGGGCGCGGACAGCGATCCCCCGAACTCCTGCACGGACAGGGCCGCGGTGAGCCCGGCGAAGGCCAGCCGGTCGGCGAGGGGCCACCCGGCGAGGGAGCCGGTCACGAACCCGGCGACGAACACGTCCCCCGCGCCGGTCGGATCCAGTGCCGCCACGGCGATCGCGGGCACCTCCGCGGCCTCCCCCGTGCGCCGGTCCACCGCGTACGCGCCCTCCGGGCCGAGGGTCACCACCGCCACCGGCACGTGCTCGGTCAGGGCGTGTGCCGCCCGGCGCGGGCAGTCGGCGCCGGTGTACCGCTTCGCCTCCTCCGCGTTGGGCAGGAACGCCTCGCAGTACCGCAGGTCGGGCAGCCCGGCGAGGTCCCAGGCGCCGGTGTCGTCCCAGCCGACGTCGGCGAAGATCCGGGTGCCCTTGCGGGCGGCCTCGGCGATCCACGGCGCCCGCCGGCCGGGCGTGAGGGAGGCCACGGCGGCACGCGCGCGGGGCGGGCAGTCGGGGGCCGGCTCCTCCGGCGGCGGCTCGTGGCCGTGGGAGACCATGGTCCGCTCGCCCTCGTACGCCATGGAGACCGTGACCGGCGAGTGCCAGCCGGGCACCACGCGGGACGCGGTGAGGTCGATGCCCTCGCCCTGCTCCAGCGCGTCCCAGCAGTACTCGCCGTAGTGGTCGTCGCCGAAGGCCGCGGCGAGGGCCGTCTTCAGGCCGAGGCGGGCGAGCGCGGTGGCCATGTTGGCGACCCCGCCGGGGCTGGAGCCCATGCCGCGGGCCCAGGTCTCGGTGCCGCGCACGGGCGCCGAGTCCAGGCCGGTGAAGACGATGTCGAGGAAGACCGTGCCCGTGAGGTAGACGTCCCAGGGCGGATCGCCGGGTGTGCGCAGCGCGGCGAGCGGGTCGACCTGCGCCCGGCAGCGCCCCGACGGCGTGAGGTGTTCCGGTTCCTCTCCGGCGACGGTGTGCGACGAGGTCACGGTGCGCTCCCTGAGGTGGTGCGGATCTGGCCAGTGTGCACCACCCCGCGCACCGTGCAGGGGCTTACCAGCGGGGCATCACCGGCGTGCGCCAGCCCGGTTGGGCGACCCGCATCGCCGCCGCGTCGTCGCGGTCCCGCAGCGAGCCGTCGTCGTCGGCCCACCGCCGGTGCAGCCGGGCCAGTTCGTCCCGGTCCAGCTCGACGCCGAGGCCGGGGGTGTCGGAGACCGTGAGGCGTCCGCCGTCGAAGACCAGCCGCTCGGTGAGGACGTCCTCGGACTGCCAGGGATAGTGGGAGTCGCAGGCGTGGTGCAGGTTCGGCACGGTGGACGCCACGTGGGTCATGGCGGCGAGGCTGACGCCCAGGTGGGTGTTGGAGTGCATGGACACCCCGACCCCGAACGCGGCGCACAGGGCGGCGAGGTGCTGGGTGTTGCGCAGCCCGCCCCAGTAGTGGTGGTCGGACAGGACGACCTGCACGGCGTCCTTCGTGAACGCCTCCTTGATCTCGCCGAACGTGGTCACGCACATGTTGGTGGCGAGCGGCAGGCCGGCCCGTCGCCCGTCACCGCCCTGGTCCGAGGCGGTGCGCGCCGCTCTCCTCAGCCCGGCGGACACCTCGGCCATCGCGGGCGTGCCCAGCGTCGGGTCCTCCAGGTACTCCAGGACGTCCTCGAGTTCCCGCGCCACCTTCAGCGAGGTCTCGACCGACCAGGCGCCGTTGGGGTCGAGGCGCAGCGGTTGCCCGGGGAAGGCCTCGGCGAGGGCGCGTACGGCGGCGGCCTCCTCCTGCGGCGGGAAGACCCCGCCCTTGAGCTTGAACGAGCCGAACCCGTACCGCCGCTGCATCTCCCGTGCCTGGGCCACGACTCCGGCCGGGTCGAGCGCGGCCCCCCACTCGTCCGGTTCGGCCGGGACGCCCGCCGGGTGGGCGGCCCACTTGTAGAAGAGGTAGGCGCTGTACTCGACGGCGTCGCGCACCCTGCCGCCGAGCAGCGCGTGCACGGGCAGTCCCAGCGCCCTGCCCTGGGCGTCGAGACAGGCGACCTCGAAGGCGGACAGCACGGACAGCCGGAGCTTGTCGGCGCTCTGCACCCCGCGCAGCCCGCCCGCGTCGACCTGCCCGGTGATCCGGGACTCGTCCACGCCGAGCTCGATGCCGAACAGGCTGTTCACGTCCGTGACCGACCGGCCGGTGAGGTGCTCGGCGAGCGGCCGGGCGAGTTCCAGGTACTTGGTGTCGCCGTAGGTCTCGCCGAGCCCGGTGATCCCGTCGGCGGTGACGACCTCCACGATCAGCCGCGGGGTGTAGGGCTGGTGCACGCCCTGGGTGTTGAGCAGCGGCGGGTCGGCGACCAGGATCGGCGTCAGCCGCACCTCGGTGATGGTCAGGTCACGGGTCACAGGGAGGCTCCTACGAGGTCGAGTCCGGCGGTGAGGAGGGCCTTGAGGTCGGCGAGGTCGGCGGGCGCGGGGTCGGCGAGCGGTGCGCGCACGGGGCCCACGCGCTGCCCGCGCAGCCGGGCCGCCGCCTTCACCAGGGACACGGCGTATCCGGGCGCGCGGTCGCGGAGTTCGACGAACGGGACGTAGAAGCCGCGCAGCAGCTTGTCGACGCCGCCGTGGTCGCCGCCTTGGAGCGCGGTGAAGAAGGCGCCGGCGATCTCGGGCGCGAAGGCGTGCACGGCGGAGGAGTAGGCGGGGACGCCGACGGCGGCGTAGGCGCGGGCCTGGATCTCGGCGGTGGCGGCGCCGTTGAAGAACAGGAAGTCGTCGGGGGCGGCGAGGGTGAGGCGCTGGAGGCGGTCGAGGTCGCTGTGGCCGTCCTTGAGGCCGATGACGTTCGGGATGCGCGCGATGCGCCCGCAACGAGTGAGCCGTATAGGCGACTTGGCCGCGCTGGTAGGCGATCAGCGGCAGCCGGGTGCGGGCGGCGAGCCGCTCCAGCTGGGCGGCGAGGCCGTCCTGCGGGGCGTCGACGAGGTAGTGCGGCAGGACGAGCAGCGCGTCGGCGCCGGCCTCCTCGGCGATCCGGGCGAACCGGGTGGCCTGCGCCCAGCCGTACCCGGTGCCGGCCACGACCGGCGTCCGGCCGGCCGCCTCCTCGACGGTGACGCGCACGACCGTGCGGTACTCCTCCTCGTCCAGCGAGAAGAACTCCCCGGTGCCGCAGGCCGGGAAGACCGCCCCGGGCCCGGCGGCGAGCCGGTCCGCGACATGCGCGCGCAGGCCGTCGGGGTCGAGGGCTCCGTCGTCGCGGAAGGCGGTCAGCGGAAAGGACAGCACGCCGCGCGCCATCCCGTCCCGCAGCCGCCGCGCCACATCCCCCGGACTCCGGTCGCCGCCCACCTGACATCTCCCCTTATGAATACTGTCCATGTATGAGAACAGAGGCTAGATAACCGCCTGCGCACAGTCAACGGCGGCGCGAGGGCGGACGATCGCAGACGAGCCGGAATCGGTGCAGGCAGGGGCACGAAAGGGCCCGCCCTATACCCCCTCCCACAGATCACAAACGCGGCCGTGAGCCGAATCACAACTTCCGGCCTTCTTCCCGGAACCGCGTGCTTGATACAACTTCTCCGCGCGCCCCTGTCCGTCGACGGTCGTCGCCCCACACCCTCCATCCTGAGCCGCTCCTTCCGTCTGCCCTGGGAACGCCCGTGTCCGCCCCCCGCACCCTGCCCTGGCCCCTCGTCGCCCTCTTCACGGCCGGATACCTCGCCTCCTATCTGCTGCCGACCACCGTCGGGCGGCTCGACAGCGGACTTCCGCTCACCGCCACCCAGGCCGGCGCCATCGGCAGTGCACTGCTGCTGAGTTCGGCGTCGGCGGGCCTGCTGCTCGCCTCCCGCGTCGACCGGATCGGCCCCCGCGCCCTCGCCCGCGCCGGCCTCGCGCTCGCCGTCCTCGGCTACGGCGCCGCGGCGCTCACCGCGGCCGTACCGGCCGTGGTCGCGGGCGCGGTCGTCGGCGGGTTCGGATCCGGCACGGTCACCGTGGTCGCCGCGAGCGGCATCGCCGCCCACCGCGATCCGCACCGCGTCACCACCCTCGGCCTGCTCGGAGTCTCCGCGCTCGCCGGCGCCCTCTACCTGACGATCCCCCACCTGGGCCCCGGACACGGCCTCCCGCCGGCCGCGATCGCGCTGACCGCGCTCGCC
>NZ_JBLEBI010000392.1:0-200 GCF_047340315.1 Streptomyces sp. AF1A | reverse complement strand
GTTCGGCGGCGTCCTACTCTCCCACAGGGTCCCCCCTGCAGTACCATCGGCGCTGTGAGGCTTAGCTTCCGGGTTCGGAATGTAACCGGGCGTTTCCCTCACGCTATGACCACCGAAACACTATGAAACTCTCAACCGAAACACCCCGAGGGCGACATGGTCATGGTTTCAGAACCAACACAGTGAACGCGAGCGTCTGA
>NZ_JBLEBI010000391.1:0-225 GCF_047340315.1 Streptomyces sp. AF1A | reverse complement strand
GAGGCCATCGCGCCCCGGCCCGCCAGGCTGCGGGCGATGACCTGGCTGCGCAACGCCACCACCCGCGCCGCGTCCCGCAACGACAACGCACCCGCCACACACGCCGCGGCGATCTCACCCTGCGAGTGACCGATCACCGCCGCCGGCTCCACACCCCACGACCGCCACACCGCCGCCAGCGACACCATCACCGCGAACGACACCGGCTGCACCACATCGACCCGC
>NZ_JBLEBI010000042.1:0-44534 GCF_047340315.1 Streptomyces sp. AF1A | reverse complement strand
CCGAGCTGCGCCGGACGGCGTCGCGGCCGTGGCGGCGGTGCCGCTCGACCGCCGTGCGGTGCAGGGCGATGAGCGCCGCGTCGTCGCTCAGCCGGCCGCCGGCGTGGGCGAGCAGGTCGCGCCGCAGGTGGTGCACCAGCGCCTCGGGACTGTCCTCCGTCCAGCGCGCGGCCCGCTCGGCCAGCGGATAGAACTTGCCGCGGGCGTCCCGGGCGTCCAGCACCCCGTCCGTGTAGAGCAGCAGCGTGTCCCCGGGCTCGAAGGAGAACACGTCCAGCGTGTGCTCAGTGCCCGCCTGCACCCCGAGCGGCGGAGAGGGATGCAGGCTCGGGGCGGTGACCACGTGGCCGGGGCTCAGCAGCAGCGGCGGCGGATGGCCGGAGCTGGTCATGAGGGTGATCGGATCGTCGTCCGGGATCTCCACGAGCAGGGCCGTGGCGAACCGCTCGTCCGCGTCCTCCTCCGGCTCCAGGTCGGCCGAGTACCGGGTGACGCTCTGATCCAGCGCGCCCACCAGCTCGCCCAGCGGCAGGTGCCGGTGGGCGCTCTCCCGGAAGGAGCTGAGCAGCAGCGCGGTCTCGCCGATGGCGGGCAGCCCCTTGCCGCGGACGTCACCGATCAGGACGCGCACGCCGCCGTCGTACCGGGCGGCCGCGTACAGGTCGCCGCCGATCTGGGCCTCGTCCTCCGCGGCCAGGTACAGGGACGCGATCCGCAGGGGGCCGATGTGTTCGGGCAGCGGCCACATCAGCACGTGCTGCGCCGCCTCGGCGACCGAGCGCACCTGCGCCAGCTGTGCCCGATGCCGATCGCGCAGGGCGCTGTAGACGACCAGGATCGCCGTGAGGACCGCGAGCGTGATGATCTGCACGATGTGGTTGGAGGTGCCGATCCCGCCGTGGGTGAAGACGATGAGGATCTGCGCGGCGAGCGCCAGCCCACCGACGGCCGCCGTGGTCCGGGGCCCGGCGAAGGACGGGACGAGCGCGGGCGCGATCACCAGCGCCGGCCCGAGATGGACGTTCGTGGGGGCCTGCACGTCCACCACCGTGATCACCACGATGAGCAGGATCGGCAGCAGCAGCAACGCATGTGCCGGCTGCCACGGCTGCCGCGGAGCCACCGGGCCGAGCCGGAGTGCCATGCCTTCAGGGTGCTCCCGGGTACGACGGGCGGCCACTCGCGCCCCGCCCGGCGCCGTGGCGGCCACGCGACGGCGGACCGGCGGCCGACCCGTGGCGGTGCTGCCCCGTGTCGCCGTGCGGGCGCCGGGTACCCGTACGGCTCCCGGGGGGGCAGGCACAGGCGGTACCCGCCGGCCGAAGGGGTCGGGATGGGCGATCGCGGGTGCCGGTCGGACCGGGTGCGCCGTACGGCCGGGACCCCCGTTCAGGGCGCCGGCCATGGTGGCGGACGGGAGGGGACAGCCGTCGTCGGCGGCTCCCGCCACCGGGGTCGTACGACCACGGACGACCGCCGCGCGCCCGGTGGTCGGGCGCCTGGGCGTGGCTCCCCGCAGACCCGCGCGGACAGCGGTTTCGCCGGCCCGGCCGCGGGCTACGCGACAGGGACCATTCCGGTTCCGTGAAAGGAGGCCCGACATGCGTGACGATCAGCACGGACGGACGGTTCCGCCGCTTCCCCGCAGGCCCTCCGGAAGCACCGGCCACCGCCCTCCCCACCTCGGTGCCGAACCGGTCACCGCGCGCAGCGCGCTGCGTCTGCGGCAGGTGCTGTCCGCGCTCTTCCTGCCGCTGTTCGCCGCGGCGACCGCGGGTTTCGCGGTGTGGGCCGCGCACCAGGGGCCCGGCGGCTCCCCGAGCAGCGGGCCGCTGACCGCGCTGGCGGCGGTCTGCGGGGTCCTCGCGCTGGGCGCGGCGGTGGACCTCGCGGTGGTGACGGGCCGCAGACGGCGGGAGCGGCCGCCGGCCCCGCCGGCGCGCTGAGCCGGGCCGGCGCCCTGCCGTCGTCGAGGCGGACACGACGGGACAGGGCGCCGGTCACTGGCACGACTCGCAGCACAGGGGGTGACGTCGGCGGCGGGAACCGCACCCCCGAGCCGCCTAGCGGTTCACCGACCGCATCCCCGCCTCGTCGTACCGCTCGCCCGCCACCTCGGGCAGCTCGGCGTCGATGCGGGCCAGGTCGTCCTTGGTCAGCTCGATGTCCACCGCGGCGGCGTTCTGCTCCAGGTAGGTGCGGCGCTTGGTGCCCGGGATCGGCACCAGGTCCTCGCCCTGCGCCAGCACCCAGGCGATCGCCAGCTGGGCCGGTGTCACGTCCTTCTCGGCCGCGATCTCCTTCACCTTCGCCGCGAGCCGCAGGTTCGCCTTCAGGTTGGCGTCGGTGAAGCGCGGGTTGGTGCGCCGGAAGTCGTTCTCGTCCAGGTCCTCCGGGGAGGTGAAGCGCCCGGCGAGGAAGCCACGGCCGAGCGGCGAGTACGGCACGAAGCCGATGCCGAGTTCCCGGCAGGCGGGCAGCACCTCGGCCTCCACGTCGCGCGTCCAGAGCGAGTACTCGCTCTGGACCGCGGTGATCGGGTGCACGGCGTGGGCGCGGCGGATGGTCTCCGCGCTCGCCTCGCTCAGCCCGATGTGGCGCACCTTGCCCTCGGCGACCAGCTCCCCGAGGGCGCCGACCGTCTCCTCGATCGGTACGTTCGGGTCGACCCGGTGCTGGTAGTACAGGTCGATGTGGTCGGTGCCCAGGCGCTTGAGCGAGCCGTGGACGGAGCTGCGCACGTGCTCGGCCGAGCCGTCCTGCCGCCCCACGGTGCTCATGTCGCCCGGCACCGCGTCGTCCATCCGGTAGTTGAACTTCGTCGCGATCACATACTCGTCCCGGTGGCCCCTGATCGCCTCGCCCACCAGGGATTCGTTGGTGAGCGGGCCGTAGAGCTGCGCGGTGTCCAGGAAGTCGATGCCCAGTTCGAGGGCGCGCCGGATGGTCGCGATGCCCTCGTCCTGGTCGCTGGTGCCGTAGAAGGCGGACATCCCCATGCACCCGAGGCCGATGGCCGATACCTGGAGGTCCCGCAGACTGCGCTTCTGCATGGGCGGTCCTTTCCGCGTCGTGGATCGTCGTTCCCCCCTGCGGTCTGGGTTTCCTCCATCCAGCGAAGGATTCGGGCACCCGGCATCCCGTGCGGGAGCCGGGCGCGGCCGTTGCGCACGGGGTGTCTGCGACGCTATGGGCTGGAGCGCGCTCGAAGTCAAGCCGGGCTCGCGGGAGGGCGCCGGACGGTTTCGCTGTCGACGCGCCGCCGCGTTGGCAGTGCTCCGAGGCTGTGAAACGCTGTCCTCATGACTCCCGTCCGGGAGAAGGACCGCTCATGACGACGCATCACGCTCACGGCGGCGACCACAGTGACCCCACCCTGTACCGCACTCCGGCGGACGCCGTCGCCGCACCCCCGGAGAAGCTCGCCTACGTCGTCGGTTTCGACCCGGCCGCACAGCGCGCCGACGCGTTGTTCACCGTCGACACCGACCCGGCCTCCCCCGCCTACGGCCGGGTGACCTCACGGGTGGAGCTGCCCGATCCGGGCAACGAACTGCACCACTTCGGCTGGAACGCCTGCTCGAGCGCGCTGGCGCACGCCGGTCACCACAACGCTGCGCGGCGCTACCTCATCGTCCCCGGACTGCGCTCGTCCCGGCTGCACGTCCTGGACACCGGCCCCGATCCCGTCCGCCCGCGCCTGGTCAAGGTGATCGAACCGGAGGAGCTGGCGGCCAAGGCCGGATACTCGCGCCCCCACACACTCCATTGCGGGCCCGACGGCATGTTCCTGTCCTGCCTGGGCGGCGCCGACGGTGCGGACGGGCCCGGCGGCGTGGCCCTGCTGGACCACGAGAGCTTCGAGGTGCTGGGCGCGTGGGAGAGCGACCGCGGGCCGCAGCGGCTCTCCTACGACGTCTGGTGGCATCTGCGCCGGAACATCGCGGTGACCAGCGAGTGGGGGACGCCCTCGATGATCGAGGACGGCCTCGTCCCCGAGCTGCTGATGGCCCGCCGCTACGGTCACTCACTGCACTTCTGGGAGCTGGACTCCGGCCGGCATCTGCAGCGCGTCGATCTGGGGGACCGGCACCAGATGGTGCTGGAACTGCGCCCCGCGCACGACCCCGAGGCCATGTGGGGGTTCACCAACACGGTGGTCGACGTGGAGGACCTGTCGGCCTCGGTGTGGCTGTGGTACCGGGACGGCGAGCGGTTCGCCGTCCGCAAGGTGATCACCCTCCCGGCCGAGCCCGCGAGCACGGAGGAACTGCCCCCCGCTCTGCAGCCGTTCGGCGCCGTGCCCCCGTTGATCACCGACATCGACCTGTCGGTGGACGACCGGTGGCTGTACATATCCGCATGGGGGACCGGCGACCTGCTCCAGTACGACGTGAGCGACCCGTTCCGTCCCCGGCAGACCGCGTCGGTGCGTCTGGGCGGCATCGTCGCCCGGCAACCGCACCCCGCCGAGCCGGACACCGCGCTGACGGGCGGGGCGCAGATGGTCGAGCTGAGCCGCGACGGGCGGCGCGTGTACCTGACGAACTCGCTGTACGCCGCCTGGGACGCGCAGTTCTACCCCGCGGGCATCGACGCGTGGATGGTCGAACTCGACGCCGACACCGCGCACGGCGGGCTCCGCGTCGACAGCCGGTTCTTCCCGCACGGCCCCGACTTCCACGGCTTGCGCATTCACCAGATACGCCTGCAGGGCGGCGACGCGTCCTCCGATTCGTACTGCTACCGCCGCTGAGGCCGGGAGGCCCGATCCGGAGGACGGTCGCGAAGGGGAGAAGGTTGCCTTCCGGCCCGTGTTTTCCGTTCCGTCCACCTGTGGGGCTTCCCACCCGTAAAGGATCTTGACGCCCGCCGTCCCGCTCGGTGAACTGTCACCGGGCCTCACCACCGCGGAAGCCCGTTTCGAGGGGGAGGGTCGGCGCGCCGCGGGAGGGGGCGAGCCGGCCGGGGGAAGATCCGTACATCAACACGATGGCGCCTGGAACGGGCGGACGACGGGAACACGCTTCGCACGGCCGACCGCCGTACGCGGGGCGAAGGGGGCGATGCACATGACGGGTGAGCCGAAGGCGACGCGCTGCCGCGCCTCATGACCGCTGAAGAGCGCGTCGAGCGGTGCCACGGGCTGCTCGCACGCCTCGCCCGGTTCACGGGGCGGACGCTGCGCGGCGAGTGGCACGCCATCGTCGTCGAGCCGGTGCAGCGGCTCGCCCGGCGCGGACTGTCCGGACTGCTGCTGGCGTTCGTCGCCGCGTTCGGTGTCGTCTTCTTCCACGACATCGCCCAGTACGACACGGGAGCGGTGTGGGTGCGGTGGCTCGGTGGCGTCACGGCCGATCTGCCGCTGTGGCTCTCCCTGCTGCGCACCCCGGTGTCGCTGTACGTCCCGGCCCTCGACCTGCCGGTGTGGGCGGGCATCACGCAGCTGTTCCTCGCCTTCGCCTGGGCCGAGCTGGCGCTGGGCCGGGCCCGCACCCTGACGATCGCCTACGCCACCACACTCGCCGGCACGCTCACCGCCCGCATCATGATCGCGGTGGGGCCGGGCTGGTGGGGCTTCGGCCTGCCGTCGGCGTGCGGGCGGGTGCTCGACACCGGGCCCTCGGCGGCCGTCGTCGGCCTCTTCACCTACCTCGCGGTGATCAAGCGCGCGCCGGTGGTGTTCACACTGACGGGCGGATCGATGGTGTGGGAGTCCATCGCCATCCCCAACCTGGCCGGCCGCGAGCATCTGATCGCGGTGGGAGCGGCGATCGTCCTCGGGCTCCTGCACGGCCGCCGGGACCGGCTGCGGGCCCTCGTACGGCCCCTGCTGCCCGCACGGGACCCCGCCCCGACCGTCCTGCCCGCCGCCCGGCCCCGCGTGCCGGCGCGGCCCGCGACCGCGCCGGTCGCGGCACCCGCCCCGCCGCGTCCCGAAGTCGTGCGTGCCGGGCCGCCGCCTCTTGTCTAGGGGCGACCGGGCCGGGAACGCCGCGATGACGTCACCGGAACTCACCGGAACGCTGCCCCGGCGGCGTACACCTGTGGCGCGGCACACGTCTTCGGTGTGATGGTTTTCGCACATCGGCACGGACGGCCACCCCCTAGGGTTGCCGCGAGATACGGCAGGGCGTGGCTGACACCGTGGTGTTCGTCGCCGGCAGGCAGCTGAAGGGAATCCAGGATGTTCCGCAAGGTGCTGGTCGCCAACCGTGGAGAGATCGCGATTCGCGCGTTCCGGGCGGGCTACGAACTCGGCGCGCGCACCGTCGCCGTGTTCCCGCACGAGGACCGCAACTCGTTGCACCGGCTGAAGGCCGACGAGGCGTACGAGATCGGCACGCAGGGGCACCCGGTGCGGGCCTACCTCTCCGTCGAGGAGATCGTCGGCGCCGCCCGCCGGGCCGGCGCGGACGCCGTCTACCCGGGCTACGGCTTCCTGTCCGAGAACCCGGAACTGGCCCGCGCCTGCGATGAGGCGGGCATCACCTTCGTCGGCCCGAGCGCGGCCACGCTCGAGCTGACCGGCAACAAGGCCCGGGCGGTGGCCGCGGCCCGCGCCGCGGGCGTGCCCGTGCTCGGCTCCTCCGCGCCCTCCACGGACGTCGACGAACTGGTGCGCGCCGCCGAGGAGATCGGCTTCCCCGTCTTCGTCAAGGCGGTCGCGGGCGGCGGCGGCCGCGGGATGCGCCGCGTGGAGGACCCCGCCCAGCTGCGCGAGTCCATCGAGGCCGCCTCGCGCGAGGCCGACGCCGCGTTCGGCGACCCGACCGTGTTCCTGGAGAAGGCCGTGGTCGAGCCGCGCCACATCGAGGTGCAGATCCTCGCCGACGGCGAGGGCAACGTCATCCACCTCTACGAGCGCGACTGCTCGCTCCAGCGACGCCACCAGAAGGTCATCGAGCTGGCTCCCGCCCCCAACCTCGATCCCGAGGTGCGCGCGCGGATCTGCGACGACGCCGTCCGCTTCGCCCGTGGGATCGGCTACCGCAACGCCGGCACCGTGGAGTTCCTGCTCGACCGGGAGGGCAACCACGTCTTCATCGAGATGAACCCGCGCATCCAGGTCGAGCACACCGTGACCGAGGAGGTCACGGACGTCGACCTGGTCCAGGCCCAGCTGCGGATCGCCTCCGGCGAGACCCTCGCCGACCTCGGCCTCTCCCAGGACACCATCACCCTGCGCGGTGCCGCCCTGCAGTGCCGCATCACCACCGAGGACCCGGCCAACGGCTTCCGCCCGGACACCGGACGGATCAGCGCCTACCGCTCGCCGGGTGGCTCCGGCATCCGCCTCGACGGCGGCACCACCCACGCCGGTACGGAGATCAGCGCCCACTTCGACTCGTTGCTGGTCAAACTCACCTGCCGGGGCCGGGACTTCAAGGCCGCCATCGGCCGGGCCCGGCGCGCCGTCGCCGAGTTCCGCATCCGTGGCGTGGCCACCAACATCCCGTTCCTGCAGGCGGTGCTGGACGACCCCGACTTCCAGGCCGGGCGTGTCACCACCTCCTTCATCGAGCAGCGTCCGCACCTGCTCACGGCCCGCTCCTCCGCGGACCGCGGCACCAAGCTGCTCACCTACCTCGCCGACGTCACCGTCAACAAGCCGCACGGCGAACGGCCGGACCTGCTCGACCCGGTCACCAAGCTGCCCCCGCTCCCGGCCGGCGAGCCGCCCGCCGGTTCGCGTCAACTCCTCGTGGAACGGGGCCCCGAGGGCTTCGCCCGGCACCTGCGCCAGTCCCCGACCATCGGCGTCACCGACACCACCTTCCGCGACGCCCACCAGTCCCTGCTCGCCACCCGGGTGCGCACCAAGGACCTGCTCGCCGTCGCCCCCGTCGTCGCCCGCACCCTGCCACAGCTGCTGTCCCTGGAGTGCTGGGGCGGTGCCACCTACGACGTCGCCCTGCGCTTCCTCGCCGAGGACCCCTGGGAGCGCCTGGCCGCCCTGCGCGAGGCCGTCCCCAACATCTGCCTGCAGATGCTGCTGCGCGGCCGCAACACCGTCGGCTACACCCCGTACCCGACCGAGGTGACCGATGCCTTCGTGCAGGAGGCCGCCGCCACCGGCATCGACATCTTCCGCATCTTCGACGCGCTCAACGACGTCGGCCAGATGCGCCCCGCCATCGAGGCGGTGCGGGAGACCGGCACCGCCGTCGCCGAGGTCGCCCTCTGCTACACCGCCGACCTCAGCGACCCGGCCGAGCGGCTCTACACCCTCGACTACTACCTGCGCCTGGCCGAGCAGATCGTCGAGGCGGGCGCGCACGTCCTCGCGGTCAAGGACATGGCCGGCCTGCTGCGCGCCCCCGCCGCCGCCAGGCTGGTCTCGGCGCTGCGCCGCGAGTTCGACCTGCCGGTGCATCTGCACACCCACGACACCGCGGGCGGCCAGCTGGCCACCTACCTGGCCGCGATCCAGGCGGGCGCCGACGCCGTCGACGGCGCGGTCGCCTCCATGGCCGGTACGACCTCGCAGCCCTCGCTGTCGGCGATCGTCGCGGCCACCGACCACTCCGACCGGCCCACCGGCCTCGACCTGCAGGCCGTCGGCGACCTGGAGCCGTACTGGGAGGGCGTGCGCAGGATCTACGCGCCGTTCGAGGCGGGCCTCGCCTCGCCGACCGGCCGGGTCTACCACCACGAGATCCCCGGCGGCCAGCTGTCCAACCTGCGCACCCAGGCCGTCGCCCTCGGCCTCGGCGACCGCTTCGAGGACATCGAGGCGATGTACGCGGCCGCCGACCGCATCCTCGGCCGCCTGGTCAAGGTCACCCCGTCCTCCAAGGTGGTCGGCGACCTCGCCCTGCACCTGGTGGGCGCCGGGGTCTCGCCGGACGCCTTCGAGGCGACCCCCGACAAGTTCGACATCCCCGACTCGGTCGTCGGCTTCCTGCGCGGCGAGCTGGGCACCCCGCCCGGCGGCTGGCCGGAGCCGTTCCGCACCAAGGCGCTGCAGGGCCGGGGCCCGGCCAAGCCCGCGCCCGAGCTGTCCGCCGAGGACCGCGAGGGCCTCGCGAAGGACCGCCGCTCGACCCTGAACCGGCTGCTGTTCCCCGGCCCCACGCGCGAGTTCGAGACGCACCGCCAGTCCTTCGGCGACACCAGCGTGCTGGACAGCAAGGCGTTCTTCTACGGCCTGCGCCCGGCCAAGGAGTACGCCGTCGACCTGGAGCCCGGCGTCCGGCTGCTGATCGAGCTGCAGGCGATCGGCGAGGCCGACGAGCGCGGCATGCGCACGGTGATGTCCACGCTCAACGGCCAGCTGCGGCCGATCCAGGTCCGCGACCGCGCGGCGGCCTCGGACGTGCCCGTGACGGAGAAGGCCGACCGGTCCAACCCGGGGCATGTGGCGGCCCCGTTCGCCGGTGTGGTGACGCTCTCCGTGGCGGAGGGCGACGAGGTGGCGGCCGGTGCCACCGTCGCCACCATCGAGGCGATGAAGATGGAGGCCACGATCACCGCGCCCAAGGCGGGCCGGGTGGCCCGGCTCGCCATCAACCGGATCCAGCAGGTGGAGGGTGGCGACCTGCTCGTCGAGATCGCCTGACCGTCGCGCGCCGGCCGGAGCTGCCCCGGGTCAGTCCCAGAGCGGGTAGCTCATGACCTGGTTGAAGCCCTCCGGCCGGGCGCCGGTGTAGGTGAGGGTCAGCTGCGTGAAGCGCTCGAAGGAGGGATGCTTCTGCCACTGCTTCCCGCCGCTGAGCCGGACGACGACCGGGTACTGGTGGAACGCGCCGGCCGCGCAGTACGGCTTGCAGTCGTTGACCCAGTTCGACCCGACGGCCTGCGCCGCGCCCGGACCCCACTGGGTCCACTGGAGTCCGGCGAGCCGGCTGTTGCCGTCGCCGCAGGCCAGGATGAACTCGGCCGGGCGCACGGTGCGATGGAAGAAGCAGTCCACCAGCACGGGCTGGGACGCGACGGCCTTCACGCCGGGTGCGGCCTGGTTCGGCGGACTGGCCGAAGCCGTCGTCATCGCCGCCGTCAGCATGGCTCCCGCCGCCAGGGTGACCGCCGTTCCCACTACAGATCCGCGCATGGTCGCTCCCACCGTCGTGCTGTGTCCGACCGTGTACTCGACGCTACGGCCGTGCGGCCGTTTGCACCACTCGCGCAGGTCGCACGGCGTGTCTCAGCCGTGCTTCACGGTCAGGCCGTAGAAGGCGACGCGGGCGCCGTTGGTGGTGCTGTCCGAGGAGGACTGGTTGTAGGAACCGGCCTTGAAGTACTGCTTGTACCGGTTGAACGACGACGGAATCCCGTAGTGGGTGGTGGTGCCGTTCACGGTCAGGTCGACGGTGTTCCCGCCGGAGACCGCGATGGTGTAGGTCCACGTCCTGCCGATCGACACGTGTCCCACGGTGTGCGTGGTCTGCCCGCCGGACGGCGAGTTCTCCGTGCCGAGGACGATGTCCCCGTTGGCGTGGTAGTACAGCTCCACCAGCGGCTTGGTGGAGGTGCCGCCGCTGCCGAGGTGGATCTGGCCCACGCACACGTTCTTCGTCACGGACACCACCCGCAGGGTGGCGCTCATCCGGTGGGAGCCGCCGAGCGCCCAGTCGGCGGGCCTGCCGTCGCGGTTCATCTCGCGCAGTTCGGAGCGGGCGTAGTGCGAGTTCGGGGTGGTGACGCCCTTCTCCGGCGCCCAGAAGGTCATCGCGCCGTCGCGGGTGTCGGTGTAGAAGTAGGCGTCCTGGTAGCCGTTCGGGCCCTGCAGCCGGGACGACGGGATGGTGGTGGGACTGCCGGGGGAGCCGACCGGCTCCTGGAGTTCCCAGACCGACAGGTCGAAGTTGCCGCCGGGCGCGACACGGGGGTCGGCGGCACCGGCGCTGCCGGTGCCCAGGACGGTGAGGGTGAGGGCGAGTCCCGCGGTGGTCGCCGCCGCGAGGAGCCGGGATCGGGTCATGTGGGGGTCCCTTCGTCGGACCGGAATGCGTTCAGCATGCTGAACGCTGAACGCATTCTTGGTCGCCGGTGACCCGTGAAACTAAAGGTCTGAACCAGACACGTCAAGTCAGCAGGCGCCCTCGTCCTGCCACGGGCCCCACTCCGAGGCGCCGGGCACCTCGTTCTGGGTCCACCACTTGGCCTTCCAGTTGTGCTTGCCGTACGACACCTCGTCCCCGGCCGTGTACACCGCCGACGAGCTCCACGCGGCCTTGCACGAGGTGGGCGGGGGCGGGGGAGTCGGCGTGCTGGACGGCGGGGTGGCGCCCGCGAACTTCACCGAGTACGCGGCGAAGTCCCAGGAGTTCTGGGCGACGCTCGAGCAGGTGCCGGAGGTGCGGCCGCCGTTATCGGGCGGGCTGCACTGCCGGTCGCGGTTCAGGGACCAGAATGTGAACCGGTCCATGTTGTGGCTCGTGGCGTAGTCGAGGACGGTCTGGAAGTCGGCCTGCGTGAAGTACTCGCCCGAGTCGCTGCGGCCGTTCATGCCCGAGAAGCCCTCGTGGGCGTAGGCGGTCGCCTGGTCCCAGCCGAAGGTGGACTGCAGGATCGAGTTGAAGTTGGTCAGGGCGCTGGTCTGGCTCGCCGCCCCGTTGAAGCCGCCGTCGAAGGGCATGATGGAGAAGTTGTTCGGGGTGAACCCCTGCGACTTGGCCTCCAGCAGCATCTGCTTGCCGAACCAGCCGGTGCCGTCCGCCGTGCCGGCCGTCGTGACGGACACGTACAGCCCCGGGTTGTTCTGCTGGAGGATCTTCGCGGCGCCGATCTCGTTGTTGACGGCCGCGCTGTTCTCGTACTCCGGCTCCTCCAGGTCGAAGTCGATGGCGTGCAGGCCGTACTTGGTGATGACCTGCTGGTAGGCGGCGGCCGTGGCGGCCGCGTCCGCGCAGGCCTGGCCGAGCTTGGTGCCGCCGTAGCCGCCGATGGAGACGGAGACGTCACCGCCCTTGCCGCGGATGGTGTTGATCATCGACTGGACGGCCGTGTCCGAGGAGACGGATGCGGTGCCGCCCCACGTGGGCGTGCAGCCGCCCCCGTTGGGGGCGAGGATGAAGGCCAGCTGGAACGCCTTCAGGCCGGTGGCGTCCATGATGGCGGCCGGGTCCGGCGGGTCGTTGTCCAGCGGCATCAGATAGGGAGCGGCGGCGTACCAGCGGTTGCTCAGCGCGGTGGTCGCGCCCGAAGCGTTGCCCGCGAAAAGCGCGGTGGTGCCCGCGGCGGCGAGCGTGACGGCGGCCGCCGCGCTCAGACAGGCGTGAAGACGTCTCACTGCGTGCCTCCAGAGGTGGGGGTGAGCCCGATGGGGGGAGGGTCCCCACCCTCTGAGGCTGATGCGGTCACGTCAATAAGTTGGACTAGACCAACCTGGTCTTTGGACTAGACCATACGATTCCTTTGCCTTTTGTCGACCGGGTGCGCGCGCCTCTCAGCCGGCGTTCTTCCGCAGCGCGATCTGGGTCTGCATGGTCTGGGCGACCAGCCGGTCCCGGTCGTCGCGCAGGTCCGTCTGCACCACCAGCAGGGTGCCGCCGACGTGCAGCGGCCGGGCCGTGGCCCGCACGTGTCCCGACGTGACCGCGCGCAGGAAGTTGGTCTTGGACTCCACCGTCGACGTGCCGGAGGCGCCCTCGGGCAGGTTCAGATGGGCGCACACGGCGCCCACGCTGTCGGCCAGCGCCATCAGCGCCCCGCCGTGCAGCGCGCCGCCCGCCGTGCACGCCTGCGGGGACCAGGCCGGCGTGCCGACGGTGCGCTCGGCGCCGGCCTCGGTCAGCTCGATGCCCAGCCCGGCCGCGAACGGCATGGCGGCCAGCAGCTCGGCGGGTTCGGAGAGGGACGGCATGGCGTACCGCCTTTCGTGGGAGTCCGGACGATCAGGCAGTGTGCCGGCCGGAGCCGGACGGGCGGAGCCGTGAACCAGCCGTACCGGGCGCCGAGTTCGCAGCTCGACGGCACAACGTCCGCCGCCATGGGCGTCCTTGGCGGGGCGCGTCTCGACTTCGCCGACCGGCTGCTGAGGGCGGTGGCGCCCCGCCACTCGCCGCGATCGGGGTGACGGGGACCGCACCCCTCAGGTTACTGGCAGGTTCTCGTCAAAGACTTGGTCAAGTGGCGGAGCTCGCACCGGTCGTGTGATCGGGTCTCCTGCGTCGGCAGAGTCCATGCCCGTTTCGGGAGGTCCTGTGTCCGTACCCACCCGCAGAAGACGGTGGTTCACCGTCTGTGCGCTCACCGCGTCCGCCGCGCTCGTCGCGATACCCCCGTCCGCCGCCTCCGGACGCTCGACGAGCCCCTTCGGGGTCCGTGCCGTCGGCCAGCTCGCCAAGGAGCGGGCGCAGTCGACGGGTGCCATGTCGCCGCACCTGGCGGCGGACGACGACGACGGCAACGAATCCGACGAGATCGCCGAGGGCGCCGACCAGTACGCGGAGGCCCGCACCTCGCCCGGTGTCGTCGCTCCCGGCGCCTACGGTGCCGCATGGCGCGATCTCCGCAACCTCAAGAGCGCCGGCGGCAGTTGGCGCAACATCACCGACCTGCCGTACAACTCGGACGACCCGCGCTACCGCGACTTCGACTCCAACTCCAGCGGCGGCTCGGGCAACGTCACCGGCCGCATGGCCGCGGTGGCCGCCGACGACGACGGTTACGTCTACGCGGGTAGCGCGGGCGGCGGCGTATGGCGCTCGCACAGCGGAGGCGGCCACTGGCAGCCCATCAGCGACCGGCTGCCCGCCCAGTCCACCGGCGCCCTCGCCGTCGACGGCGGCGGCCGGCTGTGGCTCGGCACCGGCGAGGCCACCACCAACTCCGACGCCTACCTCGGCAGCGGCGTCTACGTCCTCGACCACCCGCACCACGGCACGTTCTCCACGCGCAGCCGGGTCGGCGGGAACGAGCTGGAGAGCACCACCATCCACGAGCTCCGCTTCGGCGGCGGCACGGTGTGGGCCGCCACCAGCGAGGGCGTGTGGAGCCACTCCACACGGCACCTGAGCGGCCCCTGGAAGCTGGAGTTCGCGCCCAACCCGGACTTCCTGCCCAAGGGTGCGAAGGCCGACGACCCGGACGCGCCGTACAAGAACATCGCCAACGACATCGCTATCGACCCCAGGGACCCGTCCAAGGTGGTCCTGGCGGTCGGCTGGCGCAGCGGCGACGACTACAACGGCTTCTACACCAAGGTGCACGGCGCCTGGACCCGGATCACCAGCGGCCTCGGCGACCTGCCCGCCGACCCCGACGCCGTCGGCAACGTGACCTTCGCCCGCTCCGCCGACGGCTCCCGCTACTACGCCATCGACCAGTCGCCGGAGCAGCTCAACACCAACCCGGACAGCGCCCTGGAGGGCATCTACGTCTCCAAGTCCGGCTCGCCGGCCGGCCCGTGGACGAAGATCGCCGACTACAAGGGACTGGCCGCCGACAACTCGGCCCTGACCACCGCGGGCTACATGCCGGGCGTCCAGGCCTGGTACAACCAGTTCCTCGCCGTCGACCCGAGCGACCCGCAGCACGTGTACGCCGGGCTCGAGGAGGTCTACGAGACCAAGGACGGCGGCAGCACCTGGTCCACCGTGGGCCCCTACTGGAACTTCACCTTCCCCTGCTGGAGCATCGACCCCGCCAAGCAGACCGGTGACTGCCACCAGACCACCCACTCCGACCAGCACGGCGTCGCGATCGGCCGCTACCACGGCAAGGCCTACGTGTACGTCGGCAACGACGGCGGCATGTACCGGCGCCCGGTGAACGGCTCCCAGGACGCCTCCGGCCACGCCACCGACTGGACGTCCCTCAACGACGGCACCATCGACACCCTGCAGTACTACTCCGTCGGCATCGGCAAGGACCTCGACCACGGAGGCCTGTCCGTCACCGGCGGGCTCCAGGACAACGGCCAGTCCATCCTGCGCAGCAACGACCGGGTGATGGGCTCCAACTTCGGCGGCGACGGCGGCGACACCCTCACCGACCCCGCCAACGGCTGCAACATCGCCCAGGAGTACGTCTACCTCGCCGTGCAGGTCACCCAGAACTGCGCCGTGAACGACGGCGGCTGGGTCACCGACCCGAGCAAGGTGACGTCGTACAGCGTCGCCCCGGCCGACAACGCCACCGGCGAGGCCCGGTTCATCGCCCCGCTCGCCGCCGACATGAAGAACGGCGACACCTGGGTCGCCGGCGGCCGTCACATCTGGGTGCAGACCCACGGCTACGCCATCCGCAGCGGGTCGGAGTGGACCAGCGTGCACGACCTCGGCGAGGGCCGCACCGCGACCGCCGTCGCCGCCTCCGGCGGCAGGATCTACGCCGCCTGGTGCGGCCCCTGCAACAACCAGGGCTTCGCCCGCGGCATCGCCGTCGGCAACGCGGACGGCACCGGCTGGCACGACATCAGCCTGCCGGTGGACGGGACGGTGCCCAACCGCTACCTCAGCGGCTTCGCCATCGACCCGAAGAACGCCGATCACGTCTTCCTCGCCGTCAACGGCTTCTCCCGGCACTGGACCGAGGGCCCCGGCGCGGGCGTCGGCCATGTCTTCGAGTCCACCGACGGCGGCACCACCTGGAAGGACATCTCGGGCAACCTGCCCGACGTGCCCACCAACTGGGCGACGGTGACGGCGGACGGCGGCCTCGCCGTCGCCACCGACCTCGGCGTCGTCTACCGGGCGCCGGGCCGCGGCACCTGGCAGCGCGTCGGCAACCTGCCCGCCGTCGCCGTCCTCCAGCTGAAGACGAGCCCCGACGGCGGCACGCTCTACGCCGCCACGCACGGCCGGGGCATCTACACCGTCAGGGTGCGCGACCTGCGCTGACCGGACCTGCCGACGGGGGAGGGGTGGCCCGCCGGGTCACCCCTCCCGCGCGTACGGCACCACACGCACGTCCAGCGTGAAGGCGGTGCGCGGCGCACCCGCCACGTCCGGCGCCTTGGCCGCCGCGGTGACCCGCGCCGTGCCGCCCCGGGTGCCCGCACACCGCAGCGTGGCGTGCGCGGTGCCGTCGGGGTCGACGCGCCAGTCTGAGGCCGGCACCAGGGCGGGCACCGAACTCAGCACGCCCGTCCACCGCTTGTCGTCCAGCCTCGGCCGCAGCTCGAGCGCCACCACCGTCCCGGGCCGCACGCACAGCTGTCGCCGGACCGCGTCACCGGGGGAGACGGAGACGTCCACGTGCCCGGCGAGGCAGCCCTGCGGCGAGGCACCGGCCGTCCGCCCCGAAGAAGCCGTCGACGGTGTCGACGACGACGGCCGCGTCGCCCGGCTCCCGGACGACGACGGCCGCCCCGGCACGCTCGCGGACGACGACGGCGACGGCCGCCCCGGCCCGCTCCCGGACGGCCCCGCGCCCGAACCCCGGTCAGGACCGGCCGGCGTCCCGCATCCCGCGAGGACGACGACCGCGACGACCGCGCACCCCAATCCACCGGCCCACCACCGCATGCCCGCACCTCCCGGCCTCCGGCCATGCCACCAGCATGCCTCAGCCGGCGACGCACGCCGGCCCGGACCCTGCGGAACCGTACGGGCGGGGTGTCGATGCGCAGGGGTGCCGCGGGCGAGGGCGGGTCCCGGGCGCCCGGGTACACCTGGCCGGGGGAGTACCCACGTCTCGGGGCACGACGCCCTCGCCCGGGTCGGGAAGCCGGCCCGACGGAGCCGGGCCGGCGCCGACGCGTCCGGAATTCCGAAGCCGGCCGCGCCCCCGCGAACGTGCAAGAGGCGGGGCACTGGAGTCCGTTGCCGGGGAAACGGCCGGGGCCGGATCGTTCCGTGCGACCGGTCCTCCGGAACTCCGGCGACAAGGAGCACCCGTGCGACTCCTGAACACAGCGGGCGGCACCGCGGCCGCGGCCGTCGTCCTGGTCCTGGGCGGGGCCACCGCCGCTCCGGCGTCCGCCCCTCCCGCCGACGCCACCTACCGCGTGACGGTGGGCGACCCGGTGCCGTTCACCCACCCCACGGACACCCCGGCCACCCCGTACCTCGACCGCGACGGCACCTTCCACTACCAGCAGTGGGCCCGTGGCCACACCGGCACCCGCGGGCCCGGGCGGCACAACCCCACCGGAACCGGGCGAGTTGCGACTATGCTGCGCCTGTGTCGATCACCCACGGGGAATCCGACGCCGACGTCGCGGTGGCGGCGGCCCAGGCGGGCGCCGCCGTGGTCCGCGACCTGTACGGCGGCCGGCTCGCGCGCCGGCCGAAGTCGGCCGGCGACTTCGCGACGGAGGCGGACGTCGCCGCCGAGCAGGCCATCCTGGACGTGCTGCGCGCCGCCCGCCCGCACGACGCCGTGACGGCCGAGGAGAGCGGCCGCAGCGGCGCCGAGGGCGCCCATCGCCGCTGGCTCGTCGACCCCCTGTGCGGCACCCTCAACTACGCCGCGCGGACCATGCTCGTCGGCGTGAACGTCGCGCTGCGCACGGGCACCGAGGTCACCGCCGCGGCGACCGCCGACCCGTTCGCCGGGGAGGTCTTCTGGACCGACGGCTCGCGGGCCCGGCTGCGCACGGACGGCGGCGACGAGCGGCTGACGCCCTCGGCCGAGTCGGCGCTGGTGGACCTCAACCTCGACCCTCCGTTCCCCAACGCCCCCGGTTTCCAGGCGGTTCGCCTGGCGGCCGACCCGGACTTCGTCGAGCGGTTCCGGCCCCGGGTGATCTCCAGCACGCTCGCGGTGGCCTGGGTCGCCGCCGGCCGCCGGGCCGCCTATGTCACCGACGGCGATCTGCGCGACAGCGTGCACTTCGCGGCGGGCATCGCCCTGTGCCGGGCGGCGGGCTGCACGGTGACCGGTCTGCACGGCGAGCCGGTGCACACCGGTGCGGGCGGGCTGATCGCCGCGGTCGACGAGCAGACGCATGCCGCGCTCCTCGACATGGTGGAGCGCCAGGCCACCGCGCGGAGTTGACGCGGCCGGACAGCGCGCGCCGAAGGGTCGGGCCTCCGAAGACCTGTCTCGTGCAACTGAACAGAGTCGACCGGGCGCCGCGAACGCAACCATGATGAGGACGGTCGAAAATGGCTCTGATGGGAGTTCCGTGAACGCTCCTGTAGGTTCTTCCGGGCGATCCATCACACCGCATCACGGGCCAAGGCCCCGCGAACGAAGGACTCTTCGAGGAAACGCACCCGGACAACCTGGCGTCCCGGCTTCTCCGCCCCACCGCCTGGCGCACGTGACAAACGTGCCGCCGATGCTCCGTGACGGCGCCTTCTACGAGTCCCGGCCGACCGCGGCAGTCAGGTGAGCGGGTCAGCGAGCAGCACCACCCGGTCGGCGGCGGGCTCGAACCCGAGCACAGGGTTCCCGTGGTCGCCTTCGGCGGTCATCACGACGGGCTTGCCCAACCGGCGGCCGATCGCGCGCAGGAAGCCGCACAGGGTGTCCACCTCGTGGTGCAGCGCGCGCCGGCGCGGACTCTGAGCGTGATGGGCGGCGAGAGCCCCGCGGAGGGCCGCCGAGTTCGACCCGCTGGATCGTCGTCGACGGCTGTGCCGGTGCCCGCGCCCGGCGAGGTGATCACCGAGGAGACGCCGGACTGCCCGCGCAGCGGCGTGGCGCACGGCTTCCTTGTCTCGGACGCGGCGGACTCCGCCCTCGGGGCGCCGCGGCTCGTGGCACGTACCTGACCAGCCCATCCCGGACTGCGCGGGTCCCGTCCAGCGCTTAGGCTGTGCTGTGTGGGCGGCCCGGTGCTTGCCTGCTCCTCCCGGGTCAAGAAGCCGGCCCCTGACGAACACGCCTCCGGCAGGCGGTACTTGGCCCTGTTCGACCGGTCTCCGGGCCCGGACCAGTGCGTCCGGCGGGCCAGCTGTCCCGGCAACTCTATGGGAGACGGCCCGACTTCACCCCGGCCGGGAAATCCCCCGATTCCCGGTTTCGGACGCCCCGGCCCGGGGACCTCGGAACGGGCACCGGCCGGCCCTTTCTCGTGGCTGTCCCCTGCCTCGACGCGCTGTGCCGGCCGTGCGCCGCGCGCGGCCACCGCACATCGGGCCTGCCTCGCCGGAGCCGGGCCCGCTCCCTGTGACGCTCTTCGGTGTCGGACGTCCCTCAGGGGAGGAACCTGTCGGCGCGTCCGGGCGACCCGCTGCGGCCGGGCAGGATCCGGCTCCTGCATCCGGTCGAGGGAAAAGGTCGGTCGAGGGAAAAGGGCGTTCAGGTCCGGGCGGGCGACCGGTCGGGGCGGCGGAACAGGGCCGTCCACAGGAACGGCTCCCCGAACAGCGGCGAGTCCGCTGGTTCCTGCCGCATGGCCCGCAGCTCGACCTCTTCCAGACCGGCGAAGATCTCGCGCAGCGCCTCGGGCGAGTAGGCGAGGCCGCCGTGCAGGCCGGGCTCGCGGTAGAGGGCCGCATCGGACAGTTCGCAGCCCATCCGGCCCGCGGCGAAGCAGGTGAGGGCGAAGTACCCACCGGGCGCGAGCACCCGGTCCAGCAGAGCGAGATGACTGACCCGGCGGTGCGGCGGCAGGTGGTGGAAGCAGCCGGAGTCGTAGATCAGCCGGTACGGGCCGCGCAGGGCGTCCGTGGTGAGGGAGAAGGCGTCACCGCAGTGGAAGCGGACAGGGGAGCCCGCCTCCCTCGCGCGCTCCTCTGCCCACGCGATCGCGGCGGGCGAGAGGTCGACGGCGTCCACCTCGAAGCCGCGCGCGGCCAGGTGCACCGCGTTCCGGCCCGGGCCGCAGCCGAGGTCCAGCGCCCGACCGGGTGCGATCAGGCCCCGGTCCAGGTAGGACACCAGGTTCTCGTCCGGCTTCGCCGCGAAGAACGGCACCGGTTTGTCCCGGTTCACATAGAAGTCGTCCCACCAGGCGGCCGCGTCGCCCGTCCAGCGGTCGGCCCCCGGCGCGAACAGCCCGTCCAAGAGCCGCAGCACGTCCTCCACCGTGCGGATGTTCCGGTCCATCCGGCCCCCTCTCCCGATGCCGGGAATCTAGGGGCGGACGGGAGGGGACACCAGGTCGCACCGGTTGGCGCGAGGGCGGTGACGCGCGTCTGACGGGCGGGCGGGGAGCAGGCGCAGCTCCTCGCCGAGGCCCCGCCGCACCGCGCCCCACGCCCGCGCCACACACCCGCAAGGGCCCTTTCCGGGCCGACCGACGGCCACTTCTCCGACTTTCTCGGCGGCCGCGTACGACGGCTCGCCGCCGGCTCAGTCGGAGGTGGCTGCGGGCGCCTCTGCCCGGTCCGGCGCCGGCTCCTGCGGCGAGGCGCCCCGGCGCCGGCACCGCAGCAGCAGCCGTCTCGCCGGGCATTCGACCGTCTCGTACAGCAGCCAGGACAGCCCGAGCGACATCGCGAACGCGGCCGCGGTGACGGCGAGCCCCGCCAGGGCACCGAAGTGCGGCTTGTTGCCCAGCACGTTCGTGGCGGCGCGCAGCACCAGCAGGTGAATCATGTAGAAGGCGAACGACAGTTCCCCGAGCCGCACCAGCCGCCGGCGCCGCCACAGGGACGGCAGCCCCTTCAGGTCCGCGACGGCCGCCGCCGGGATGAGCAGGGCGAACCCGGCGATCGTGCACACCGTGGCGGAGTAGCCGGGCGCGAGCTGCGGGACGAAGAAGTAGCCGATGACCGCCAGGGCGAGCGAGGCCTCCAGACCGGGCCCGCGCCACCGCCCGAGCAGTACCAGGCGCGCGGTGACCGTGCCGAGCACGAACTCGGGCAGCCGCGCGGCCGGGAAGGAGTACAGCGCGTACTTCCACCAGTGGTGGGCGTCCGCCCAGGCCAGCACCACGATCGCCGCCACGCACAGCCCGCCCGCCACGACCGACCAGCGCGCTCCGAGCCGGCGCAGCACCAGGAACAGCAGCGGGAAGGACGCGTAGAAGAACGCCTCGCAGGCGAGGGACCAGCTGACCGGGTTCAGCGTCTGCCACCACGGGTGCCACCAGGAGTGCACCAGCAGCACATTGGCCAGCGCCTGCTTCGGAGCCGGTCTCGTCTGGTGCGGCGTGTACGTCATGAGCAGGGCGACGACGCAGGTGACCAGGTGCACCGGGTAGATGCGGGCGATGCGCCGCCGCCAGAAGCCGAGCGCGCTGTCACGTGGCCGCGCCGACCAGGTCAGGACGAATCCGGAGAGGACGAAGAAGAACGACACTCCCGTGGCACCGGCGCCGAATCCCCAGGAGACGAAGCGGGCTCCGGTGCCTCCGAAGTAGCCGAAGTTGTTCACGTGCAGGCCGAACACCAGAAGCGCCGCCATCCAGCGCAGCCCCGTCAGGGACGGCAGCGAGGGATTGGCGGCCGGAGGGACTCTGGCAGTGGTCGCGCCGGTTCGGTTGGGCGGCGTCCGGAGCGCCCGGGTCGTCGCCGTGGTCATCGAATCACCTGCCGCAGAGGGTTGGCGTGGGGCATGAAGGGGAACGTTGCCCGCTCAGTCGCGTTTCATCACGTCACATGGCAAACATCACACTGCTGGCGAACGACTCCGGCCCTGGTATGCCACGGACGGCGGGGTCGGGTGCGCCCGTACGAGTGACGGCGGGTATCGCCTTGACGAACCCGCTTCCCTCCGCCTGACGCACAGGTGTTCCCGTCGCGTGGTCAGGCCGCGGCCCCCTGCCGGTCCAGCGCCTCGACGAGTTGTTCTCGGGTCATCTTCGACCGGCCCGGCACCCCGGCCGCGCTCGCCCGCTCGTACAACTCCGCCTTCGACAGGGACGCCAAGTCCTCGGCGTGCTTCCGGCCGGTGGCCGGTTTCCGTTCGCTGGAGCGCTTGCGGCGGGTGGCCGGTTTCCGCTCCGTGGTCTGCTTGCGTCCGGCGGCGGCCGCTTTCTGTTCCGCGCGCTGCTTTTGTCCGGCGGGCTGCTTCCTCCCCGCGCTGCCGCGCTTGCGGGACCGGCTCTGTTCGACGCTGCGGCTGAGCGCCTCCATGAGGTCGATGACGTTGGTCGCCTCCGGCGGCTCCGGCTCGCCGACGACCTCCTCGCCCTTCTGCTTCGCGGCGACGAGCTGCTTGACGCGTTCCTCGTAGGTGTCGTGGTACTCGCCGGGGTCCCAGTCGATGGTGAGCGCGTCGATCAGCTGCTCCGCCGTCCGCAGCTCCTTGTCGCCGGCCTTCGTGCGCGGGTCCGGCAGCACGTCCACCACGTCGGCCGGGTCGCGCACCTCGTCCGCCCAGTGCAAGGTGTGCAGGACCAGGACGCGGGGCTGGGCGCGCAACGCGGTCAGGTACTCCTTGCCGCGCATGGTGAGCGTGGCGATCCCCGCCTTGTCGGACCGTTCGAGCGCCGCCCGCATCAGCTCGTAGACCTTGGCGTACTCCTCCCCGCGCGGGCCGACGTAGTAGGTGCGGTCGAAGTAGACCGGCTCGACCCGGTGGAGGTCGACGAACCCGGCCACGTCGATCACCTTGGACCGTCCGGGGGCGATCTCCTCCAGCTCCTCGGGCTCGACGACCACGTACTGTCCGTCACCGAGCTCGTAGCCCTTCACGATCCCGTCGGTGTCGACCTCCTTGCCCGTGCGCTCGTTGACCCGCTTGTTGCGGATCCGGTCCGAGGTGCCGCGCTGGAGCTGATGGAAGTGCACGGTGTGGTCCTCGGTGGCGGTGTACAGCGCGACGGGCAGCGTGACCAGCCCGAACGTCAGGACACCGCTCCATATGGGTCTCGCCATGACCGTCCTCGCTTCCCGGCCCGGCCCGGCTGTGGGGTCGCGACCACGGGCCCTCACGGACAGTGTCCGGTCCGTGCTGTTTTTCAGCCACCGAGCGCACGCCGCTGCGAGGCGGCCGCCTGCTCCGCCTCGCTCCCGGCCTCGGCCCGGCGCCGGGCCTCGCGTACGGCGTGGTCGGCCTGCCGGGCCCGCTCCCGCGACGTCTGCCGGCGGTGCGCGCCCGCTGCTGTTCCCGCTCGCCGCGCCGCAGCTCCGCGCGCAGGTGCCGCACGCGGTCCTCGGCCTCCTCCGCGCCTGCCGCACGGCCTCACCGCGCCGGGTCCCCTTCCGGCGAGCCGGACGGTGCGCCGGCCCCGACCCCCGTCGGATCACCCGATCGGTGGATGGCCCCGGCTTGCCCCGCGGGCGCCGACGGGCCGGGGGGCACATGATGCGGGCATGCCCTCGAAACCGAGCCCCGGACCGCCCGCTCCCGCCGTATCCCGCAAAGCAACGCGGAGGCAAACGACAGCCGTCGGCACACGGCCAAAATTGCATCCCTCGTTTTCTTGAATCCTTCGTGTTTATACGGGTAGGTTCGGCGTCATGCCCGCCTCCCCGACTCCGACCACCGCCGACGAGCTCCGCGGTGCCGGCCTGCGCGTGACGGCAGCCCGCGTCGCGCTGCTGGAGACCGTCCGGGACGGCGACCACCTCGGCGTCGAGGCGATCGCCTCCGGGGTCCGCGACCGCGTAGGCCACATCACCCTGCAAGCCGTCTACGAGGCTCTGCACGCGCTCACCGCGGCGGGCCTCGTGCGCCGTATCGAGCCGGCCGGTCATCCGGCCCGGTTCGAGGGACGCGTCGGCGACAACCACCACCACCTCGTGTGCCGCTCCTGCGGCACCGTCGCCGACGTCGACTGCGCGGTCGGTGACGCGCCCTGCCTGACCGCATCCGACGACCGCGGCTTCTCCATCGACGAGGCCGAGGTCGTCTACTGGGGCCTGTGCCCCGACTGTTCCAACCGCCGCAGTTCCTGAGCACCGAGTTCCGCCAGTTCGGAAGGATGTCCATGACTGACAACCACGACGCGATCGTCACAGACGCGAAGTCGGAGGGGAGCGGCGGCTGCCCCGTCGCGCACGACCGGGCCCTGCACCCGACCCAGGGCGGCGGCAACCGCCAGTGGTGGCCGGAGCGCCTCAACCTGAAGATCCTTGCCAAGAACCCGCCCGCCGCGAACCCGCTGGGCGAGGAGTTCGACTACGCGGAGGCGTTCAAGAGCCTCGACCTCCCGGCCGTGAAGCGGGACATCGCCGAGGTGCTGACCACCTCGCAGGACTGGTGGCCGGCCGACTTCGGCCACTACGGCCCGCTGATCATCCGCATGGCCTGGCACAGCGCGGGCACCTACCGCATCAGCGACGGCCGCGGCGGCGCCGGCGCCGGCCAGCAGCGTTTCGCCCCGCTGAACAGCTGGCCGGACAACGTCAACCTGGACAAGGCCCGCCGCCTGCTGTGGCCGGTGAAGAAGAAGTACGGCCAGAAGATCTCCTGGGCCGACCTGATGATCCTCGCCGGCAACGTGGCGCTGGAGTCCATGGGCTTCACGCCCTTCGGCTTCGGCGGCGGTCGCGAGGACGTGTGGGAGCCGGAGGAGGACGTCTACTGGGGTCCCGAGACCACCTGGCTGGACGACAAGCGGTACACCGGCGACCGCGAGCTGGAGAACCCGCTCGGCGCCGTCCAGATGGGTCTGATCTACGTCAACCCCGAGGGCCCGAACGGCAACCCGGACCCCCTGGCCGCGGCCCGCGACATCCGTGAGACCTTCCGCCGCATGGCGATGAACGACGAGGAGACCGTCGCGCTGATCGCCGGCGGCCACACCTTCGGCAAGACCCACGGCGCCGGCCCCGCCGACCACGTGGGCGCCGACCCCGAGGCCGCCGGCCTGGAGGAGCAGGGCCTCGGCTGGCGCAGCACCTACGGCACCGGCAAGGGCGCGGACGCCATCGGCTCCGGCCTCGAGGTGACCTGGACCGCCACCCCCACCCAGTGGGGCAACGGCTTCTTCGACATCCTCTTCGGCTACGAGTGGGAGCTGACGGAGTCCCCGGCCGGCGCCAAGCAGTGGGTGGCCAAGGACGCCCAGCCGATCATCCCCGACCCGCAGGACCCCTCGAAGAAGCGTCTCCCGACGATGCTGACCACGGACCTGTCGCTGCGCTTCGACCCGGTCTACGGGCCGATCTCCCGCCGCTTCCACGAGAACCCGCAGGAGTTCGCGGACGCCTTCGCCCGCGCCTGGTACAAGCTCACCCACCGCGACATGGGCCCGAAGGCCCTGTACCTCGGCCCGGAGGTCCCGGAGGAGACCCTGATCTGGCAGGACCCGCTGCCGGAGCGCGAGGGCGAGCTGATCGACGCAGAGGACATCGCCGCGCTCAAGACCAAGCTGCTCGAGTCGGGCCTCAGCGTGTCGCAGCTGGTCACCACCGCGTGGGCCTCCGCGTCCACCTTCCGGGCCAGCGACAAGCGCGGCGGCGCCAACGGCGCCCGCATCCGCCTGGCCCCGCAGCGCGGCTGGGAGGTCAACGAGCCCGACGAGCTGGCCCAGGTGCTGCGCACCCTGGAGGGCGTCCAGCAGGAGTTCAACGCCTCCTCCGGCGCCAAGAAAGTCTCCCTGGCCGACCTGATCGTGCTCGGCGGTGTCGCCGCGGTCGAGAAGGCCGCCAAGGAGGCCGGCTTCCAGGTGCAGGTGCCCTTCACCCCGGGCCGCGTGGACGCCGGCGAGGAGCACACCGACGCCGAGTCCTTCGAGGCGCTGGAGCCGACCGCGGACGGCTTCCGCAACTACCTCGGCAAGGGCAACCGCCTGCCGGCCGAGTACCTGCTCGTCGACAGGGCGAACCTGCTGAGCCTGAGCGCCCCCGAGATGACCGTGCTCGTCGGCGGTCTGCGCGTCCTCGGCGCCACCTACCAGCAGTCGCAGCTCGGCGTTCTCACCAAGACGCCCGGCGTCCTCACCAACGACTTCTTCGTCAACCTGCTCGACATGGGCACGACCTGGAAGTCGACCTCCGAGGACCAGACCACGTTCGAGGGCCGTGACGCCGTCACGGGCGAGCTGAAGTGGGCCGGCAGCCGCGCCGACCTGGTCTTCGGCTCCAACTCCGAACTGCGCGCGCTCGCCGAGGTGTACGCCGGCGACGACGCGAAGGAGAAGTTCGTGAAGGACTTCGTCGCCGCGTGGGACAAGGTCATGAACCTGGACCGGTTCGACCTCGTCTGACCGGCCGAACAGGACGTCCGGGCCGGCCCCGCGAGGCCGGCCCGGACGTCCTGTCGTCGGTGGGGCCGCGCTACGGCCGAGCCGGCCATCCGCCGTACGGGACCGTGATCAGTTCCATGGCGTGGCCCGCCGGATCCATGAAGTACACGCCCCGGCCGCCGTCGTTGTGGTTGATCGCGCCGGGGTGGCGCCGGTGCGGGTCGGCGTAGTGCTCGACGCCGCGCTCGGTGATGCGGGCGTACGCCGCGTCGAACTCCTCCTCGGAGATCAGGAAGGCGTAGTGCTGCGGGGTGATGTCGTCCGCCGGGATGGTGGCGAAGTCCAGCGTGACGCCGTTGCTCAGGCCGACGGCTATGAACGGGCCCCACTCCGCTGTGATCTCCAGGCCCAGCAGCTCCGCGAAGAAGCGGGCGGACTCCCGGTTGTCCCGGGCGTGGACGATGGTGTGATTGAACTCGACCGACAAGGAATGCCTCCGAGGCATGTCCCGGCACCTCCATGCCTCACCCGGCCGGTGACCGGCACGCGATGCCGTCTCCCAGCCTAGTCGGCGCCCCGGCGCCGACGGCAGGGCGCGGCTCCGGGCCAGGCGCCGTCCATGCGGCGGACGTCCGCCTCGTCCCACTTCGTGGTGTCGCGGGGCCGGGTGTAGGGCTCGGCCCCGGGCGGGAGCCCGCCGGCGATGGCCCGCTGCCGCAGGGTCTCCGCGTCGAACTCCAGCCCCAGCAGGATCGCCAGGTTGCTGATCCACAGCCAGACCAGGAAGACGATGACGCCGGCCATGGTGCCGTAGGTCTTGTTGTACGAGGCGAAGTTGGAGACGTAGAACGCGAACCCCGCCGAGGCGGCCATCCAGATCAGCAGTGCCAGGAGGCTGCCCGGCGTGATCCACCGCAAGCCTGCGACCTTGGCGTTCGGGGTGGCCCAGTACAGGATCGCGATCATCACCGTGACCAGCAGGACCAGCACCGGCCACTTGGCGATCGACCAGACGGTCAGCGCGGTGTCCCCGATGCCGAGCGCCTGCCCGGCCCGGCGGGCCAGGGCGCCGGTGAAGACCACGATCAGCGAGCTGATCACCGCCAGCACCATCAGCACCACCGTGACCCCGATCCGCACCGGCAGCAGCTTCCACACCGGCCGGCCCTCCGGCATGTCGTACACGGCGTTCGCGGCACGGGTGAACGCCGCCACGTACGCCGACGCCGACCACACCGCCAGCACGATGCCCACCACGGCCACGACCGACCCGGTGCCGGAGTGGTTCTGCAGCTGCTGCACGGCCCGGGTGATGATGTCCCGCGCGGAGCCGGGGGCCAGGTGCTGGAGATTGGCGAGCACCCGGTCGGTGACCGACCTGCCGGCGATCCCCAGCAGCGAGACCAGCACCAGCAGGGCGGGGAACAGGGAGAGCACCCCGTAGTAGGTCAGCGCGGCGGCCCGGTCGGTGAGGCCGTCGTCCTTGAATTCCTTCAGGCTGCCTCTGAGGACCGCTCCCCAGGCCCGCCTCGGCAGCTTCGTCGGTGTCTCGGGCGCCGCCCGTTCGACCTCCTGGTCCGGCCCGGCCTCCTGAGGCGACGGCACCCGGGGAGCCTGGTCCCGATCATGGTCGTGCGTGTCCTTGTGACCTGGAAGATGCAGCTTCGCCATACCCGTCGAGTAACCCGTGAGCACCCGGTCAAGCCCGGGTCCGCCGACGGAGGCGGCTCGATCGGAGCTCCGCGGGCGGCGCCCCGGCACGCCGCCCCCGTGCGGCTGCGGGTCTGCACGCCCGCGGGGGACGCCTGGAAGGAGTCCGACCGGGTCACCGCGGGCGAGGCCGGCGGGTGGTTCGGGTACCCGCGCACGGGCAGCGGCGCCGCGAGTTCCCGACCGCGAGCACGCGGCCCGCGCCGCTGACCGTCGGCCTGCTGATCACCCCGTCCATCGGCTGCTCCGGGCCGGCGCACTACGCCGTCGGGGCGGGCAGCGTGTTCGCCGGGGGGCCCGGCCGAGTCACGGGCCCCGCCGATGCCCACGCGCGGAGAGGGCAGGATTTGAACCTGCGTGGGCCCCTGGGGGCCCGACCGTGAGCCGTGCTCGCTGGTCCCCGATAAGCCACTCCGGGCACCTCTCCCTGTGTCCGGCTCCGGTTTCCCGTGCCGCTCACGTGAACAACAGTGGCAGGACGCACTGACCGAGCGCTGACACGCTGCTGACGCCCCGTCGGGTCCGAACGCCCGCCATTTCCGGCCGATTTCCCAGTACCGGCAGTAACATGATCACCTTCTCCTCCGGGGGTATCAGTCAGTCACTTGACGCGTCCCAGGACGCGCCCTGCCCGGAGATGTCCATGTCTTCTGCCAATGACGCCGTCGAAGACGCGCGGATCCAGTACGAGCAGCACCTCCACGCATGCCGGCAGTGCCGCGCCGATTCCGTGCCCTGCGCGGTGGCCAAGCATCTGTGGCGGCTGTACAACACGGCCCGCCGGGACCGGATGCGATCGGAGGGAGCCTGACGAGGTGCCTTGCGCCCGCTGAGACCCGGTGCGACCGTAGGGACCCCGCTGCCCCGGCCTCAAGCCCCGTACACCTCAGACACGTTGGCACGCGGCGGCGGGGCGTGCCGGGCCGCCGGGCCCTGCGCGAAGGTGCGCAGGAGGTTCTCCGTGGTGCGGGTGACGAAGGCCCTGGTACGGGCGTCCATGCCGTGGTCGAGGCCGAGTTCGCCCGTCCCGGCCACGAGGCCCTCCACCCAGCGCAGGGTGCCGGTGGCGAAGACGCCCGCTTTGCCGGGAGCCGTGTAGTACGCCGAGTCGCTGTGACTGGGGCGGCCACCGCACACCAGCGGGGAGTGCGCGGTGATCTCCAGCGGGCCGGGCGCCGGGGCGCTCGGGGTGACCCGGTCGTACTCCACGCCGACCAGGTGCGCGAAGCCGTCCCCGGCGCGGACGCCGGTGCCCTCGTACAGCCAGTGGCCGGCCGCCCGGACGACATACGGCGCGTCCACGGGGTAGCCCTCGTAGAGCACGCCGGTCAGGGAGGACTCGGGGTCGGCGCCGGGCGGGAGCCGGTAGTCGGTGGTGACCAGCGCGGGCTGGGACGCGTAGCAGGGGTCGGCCCGGTAGGAGGTCTTGTAGCACACCACCGTACGGTCCTCAGCCCGCTCGCCGGCCGCCAGCCTGACCCGGCGGAAGCAGGTGTTCGCGCCGAGGAAGGCGACGTTCGTCCCGGCGTCCCGCGCGGCCGTGACGTGCGCCCGCTGCTCGGGCGTCCAGTACTCGTCGTGGCCCAGGCAGACGACGGCGTGCGCGCCCCGCAGCACCGCCGGATCCCGGTGGACGTCGACGCCGGTGCTGTAGGCGAGCGGGATGCCCAGGCGCTCGGCCAGCACCACCAGCGCCCGCTCGTACACCAGGAACTTCTCGGCGCCGCTGCCGTCGTAGGGGCGGTCGAAGCAGACCGCGAGGGACCGCGTGGCGTACGCGCCGGACGCGCCGGCGTAGAGGCTGCTGCCGCCCCAGCGGTTGTACGCCTGCCAGGTGGCCGGGGCGTGCAGCAGGACCGTACGGCCCGTGCCCTCGGTGGAACGGACGATCAGCGGGACGTACCGCTGGTGCCCGCCGTCCGCCTCCAGCCGCAGCAGATACGCCCCCTCGGGCCAGCCGGCCGTGTCCACGGTCAGGGTGGCGGGCCAGTCGGCGCGCACGGTGCGGGTGGCGGGCAGCACGTGCGGGGGCGGCTGGGCGCGGCCGGGTATGCGGTCCGAGACCCAGATCCGGCGGGCCTGCCGTCCGCCGTACCAGCCGACCCGGAAGGCGCAGACCCGGAAGGACGCGGCGGTGGTGGACACGTGCAGTCCGAAGCTCTCGCCCGGTGTCACGCTCACCCGGTCCGTGTAGCCCGCCACCGCGTCCGCCGGGCCGGTGGAGCCGAGCCGCCAGTCGGCGGTGCCGGGCGCGTCCCGCTCCGTCTCCGGCCTGAGCCGCCGCCGCGCGTGCGTGCCGGTGGCATGCCGGGGCGCGGAGGTGCACCCGGCGAGGCCGAGACCGGCGCAGGCGGCGAGGAAGCGCCGACGGCCGAGGCCGGGTCCGTCGCTCGGCACGGTGCTGGAATCCGGAGCCACGTCACCTCCCCGATGCGTCCGCTCCAGCGTCCCGACGGCCCTCGGCCGGGCGCAACCCCGCGCCCGCCGGGACGGGCCGCGCCCGGTCGGAACCGGCCAGGACGGCGCGGGCGGGCGTGTGCCCCCTGAAACGACATCGCGCCGTCCCAGCAACACGCCGACGATCGGGAAGGCCGCTGTCCGGCGGGTCCCCGAGGCGTATGCGTGCGCCCCCGGACGGCGTCCGGGGGCGCACCCGACTGTCGGGTGATCAGGCCTGCTGCCTGCGGCGCAGCGTCAGGTAGGTGCCGGTCGCGCCCGCGGCCAGCAGCGCGCCCGCACCGAGGCCCACCGGGAGCACCGGGAAGCCGGAGGCGTCGGTCGTCGCGGCCGCGTTCTGCATGGCCGGGCCCGGGGTGATGCTCGTGGCCACCGGGGCGACGTGCCTGATCGGGCCGACCGACCTCACCGAGCCGTCGGCGTTCAGCAGCACCTGCCTGCCGTTCGGGTGCCGGAAGTCGAACATGCCCGACAGCGAGCCGGCCGTGGCGTCGAAGGAGTGGTCCCCGATGCGGCCGGTGCGCCAGTTGTCCTCGATGAACCGGATGATGGACGCCTGGTCGGTCAGGGTGTGGTCGACCTTGTTGACCTTGCTGTACGGCGAGATCGCGAGCAGCGGCTGGCGGGTGCCGGGGCCACAGCGGTCGGCGTAACCGCCGGACGCCTTCGGCCCGTTCTGGCAGGCGGGGCTGTCGGTCGCCTTGCCGTTGGAGCCGAGCGAGGTGTCCTTGGAGCCGTTGCGCGGGGCGACGTAGGCGTGGTCGTACCAGCCGTCGGAGTCGTCGTAGGCGACCACGATCGCGGTGGAGCTCCACTGCGGCGCGCTCTGGATCGCGTTGATCTCGTTCACCAGGAAGTGCTGCTCGTCGAGCGGGTCGGAGTAGCCCGCGTGCCCGTCCTGGTACGACGCGGCCTTGAGGAAGCTGACGGCCGGCAGCTTGCCCGCCTTGAGCGCGGCGGAGAAGTCGGTCAGGTCGTAGTTGTGGTTGGCCTGCCCGGCGTGGCCGATCTCGGAGACGCTCTTCGGCGGCAGGTGGTGCGGGTTGGCCGTCGACTTGTAGTACGAGAACGGGTTGTGGTGCGGGCTGTAGTCCACCACGGCGGCGCCGCCCACATTGGTGTGCGTGGTGTCGCACCTGGCGTACGAGCCGGACGTGCCGTCCCACGCGGCCGACGGGCGGAAGCCGCCCTGGAACCAGCCCCAGCTCACCTGTGTGGCGTTGAGCAGGTCACCGATGTTCCTGCCCCGCATCGCCGCCAGCGCGTTGGTGCTGGTGTGGTCCTTGCCGGAGCAGTCGTCCCAGGCCGGATCGGGGTCGTTGATCATCGTTCCGACACCGTGGGCGTCGGGCGACTGCACCGCGTACGGGTCGGGCGTCGGCGTCTGCTTGCCGGTGGCCGGGTCGACCGAGATCACGCCGTGCGTGTTGCCGGAGGCCAGGTTGATGGCGCCGGGAGTGGACGGGCCGTAGTTCGAGCTGTAGGAGCGGTCGCTCAGCGCGTAGTGCTGGGCGTAGTTCCACAGCCCGGTGACGGTGTTGCCGTCGTAGTAGTCCATCCCCAGGCCCGGCTCGCCGAACAGGCCGCCGCTGCACTTGTCGACCTCGGTGTTCTGCACGAACTGGTCGGCCCTGCCGCCGTTGTAGGCGTACTGCTCGGGGCCGTAGGAGTGGTTCTGGTCGCAGGTCATCGCCTGGGACGGGGAGAGCCGCTTGGGCGCGTACTGGTTCGGGTTGTGCTCCAGCAGGCCGGCGTGCGCGAGGGTGTCGATGTCCTTCGGCGTGTGCTTCGACGCGGTGAACTTCGTGCCGTCGGTGTTGGCGGCCCTCGGGTAGGTGGCGAAGTAGTGGTCGAAGGAGATGTTCTCGTCGAAGAGCACGACGACGTGCTTGATGGGCGTCGCGGTCGACGAGTGCCCGCCCTGCGCCGCGGAGGGCGCTGCCGCCCAGCCGGGCGCGTTGCCGCCGAGCACGGTGAGCGCCGCGGCTCCCGCCAGCGCGCCCAGGCTCCGCATCGCGGCTCGTCTTCCTCTGCTGGCCATGGTGGTCAACCCCTCCGGACGGAACCTCTGTTCGTCGTACGAGCACGGATGGTGACCCCCGTGCAGGGCGTTGCGGCGGAGCCATGATGACGCGTCGGTGAACAGCACGTCAGGAACGCCATGGCAAAACTTGACTGTGTGTTGACTCGCGTGGCCCGTGGTACGGACGGTTTCAGGCCAGCAGGGCGCGCCCGTACCAGTCCGAAGCGTCCCGCACGCCGGGCAGTACGAAGAAGTAGCCGCCGCCGAACGGGCTGATGTAGTCCGTCAGCGGCTCGCCCGCCAGCCGGTGCTGCACGGTCTCGAACTGCCGCTTCAGATCCTGCTGGTAGCAGCAGAACAGCAGACCCATGTCGAGGTTGCCGCTGCGGTCCGTGCCCCGGTCGTAGTTGTAGGCGCGGCGCAGCAGACGCTGGCCGGCGGTGCCGGGCGTGCGCGGGTTGGCGAGCCGGATGTGTGCGTCCAGCGGAATGACGTCACCCTTGGGGTCGTCGGCGTACCGCGGCGTGTCGTGCTCGTGGTCGCCGTCCAGCGGAGCGCCGGAGAAGCGCGCGCGGCCGAAGATCCGCTCCTGCTCGCTCAGCGAGACCCGGTCCCAGAACTCCACCAGCATGCGGATCAGCCGGACGACCTGGTAGCTGCCGCCCACCGCCCAGTCCGGCTCGCCCATGTCCCGGCCGACCCACACGAATTGGTCCATCTCGCGCGGGCTGGTGGCGTCCGGGTTGGCCGTGCCGTCCTTGAACCCCATCAGGTTGCGCGGGGTGCCGGAGGGCCGGGGCGGGCTGGTGAAGCCGTCCAGCCGCCAGCGGACCTGCAGGCCGCCCCGGGTGTGCCGGGCGATGTCCCGCAGCGCGTGCAGGGCGGTGTCCGGTTCGTCGGTGTGGAGTTGGAGGCTGAGGTCGCCGTGGCACCACGCGGAGTCCAGGTCGTCGTCGGGGAAGGCCGGCATGGCGGTCAGCCGCCGGGGCCGCAGCGCGGACAGCCCGAACCGGTCGTCGAACAGCGAGGCGCCGACGCCGACCGTCACGGCCAGCTGCCCGGACGGCAGCCGGTCGCCGAGGATGCCCGAGTCGGCGGGCGGGCCGGTGATGCCCACCGGGGACGGCGTGCCGCCGGAGGTGAGGAAGCGGGCCCGGCCGGTCAGCGTGCGCAGCAGCTCGGTGAGTTCGGCGCGGTTCTCGGCCGTCACGTCGAGAGAGGCGAACACGCAGGTGCGGCGGGGAGCCTCGATCGCCGAGGCCTGGTGCACCCCGTGGAACGGGGCGACCGGCGCCGACGAGGTCCCCGGGGCCTCGGGTGCGGCGGCGCTCGTGGCGAGGCCGGCCCCGGCGAGGGCGGCGCCGCGCAGGAAGCCGCGCCGGCCCAGGCCCTCGCGCCGTTCGGGACGTTCGGCGGTGCTCACGCGGTCCTCCGGGGGTCGCACAGGGTCGCCACCGACGCCAGCCGCTCCACCAGGTCGCCGAGGACCGCGTCGACGTGCTCGCGCCGGCCGCGGGTCAGCCGGGCGAGCGGGGTCCAGCGGGAACCGTGCCGTAAGCCGTCCAGGGTCCTCCCGGCTCGGTCCACGGCCCTGTCCAGGCCGGGGAGATCGGCGTAGCGGGTGGCGAGCAGCGGGCGCAGCCGGGACAGGACCTCGCGGGTGCCGTCGAGGTTGGCCCGGGCGGTGGCGAGGTCGCTGCCGCTGCCGTAGTCGGTGCGGCCGGTCAGCTCGAACCGCATCGTGTCCTCCAGGATCTCGTGCGCGCGCAGACCCAGCTGGGCGGGGTCCATGCGCGCCTGCGACCAGCTGTCCCGCAGGCCGGTCACCGCTTTCACCAGCGCCGCCGCCGGCGCCCGCAGGGCCCTGGGCGACGCGCCGTGCCACAGCCCGTACTCGATCCGGTGGAACCCGGCGAAGTCCTTGTCGTGCACCCCGCCGGGCAGCCCCGCGTCGGTGCCGTCGATCCGGGCGTCCGCGTCCGCGAAGGCGTCGTACGCCGCCCCGAGCCGCTCGTACTGCAGATGCGCGGGCAGCCAGGCCGACCGGGCGGCGGCGAGGTCCCCGCGGTCGATCGCGTCCCGCAGCGCCGTCGTCAGCCGGACGACGTCCAAGAGCCCGCTGCCGACCCACTTCTGGTAGGCGAGCGCGGGCGGGATGAGGTCGTGCTCGGTGACGGGCGCGGCGCCCGGACCGCGCCGGCCGCTCGTGACCCGGACGGTGGGTCCGGTCACGGCGTCGGCGTCGTCGGGCACGCACATGAAGGCGTACGCCCCCTTGCCGACCCGGACGGTCAACTGCCGTGTCGTACCCGGGCCGATGCCCTCAACCTCGCCGTACACCACGTGGCTGCCCGGGTCCTCCAGGTACACCTCGGCGGCGCCGTCGGAGGAGTTGTGCAGGTCGAAGGTCTGCACCCCGGGCTCGGGACGCGTCCAGCCGCGGCCGCAGCGGCTCTTCGACACCTCGACGACGACGTGCCGGCCCTTGTCGTCCAAGGCCCGCTCGTGCCGCGGGCCTTGGACGGAGACGGCCAGTTCGGCGCCCGCGACGCCCACGGCGAGGACGAGGAACACGGCCGGGGCCGTCCGGAGACGAGCCGACGGCGTGCCGAGGCGGGGCAACGGCATGCTGAGCCTTTCCGGGACGGCGTACGCAGCGGTCCGCGCGGCAGGATCGCCGGCGGGACGGCCTCATGGTAGACACCGCCACGGAACCGAACAGCCGTCCCGGCACGTCAATGGCCGAGAATTCCCCCCTGGTTCACCGGTCGTTGGCACGACCCGGGGCGGTGCGGCCCGGTCAGCGCACCGGGAAACCGAAGGCGTAGCCCTGCTGCTTCAGCCAGGGCAGCAGGGTGCGCAGCGCGGCCACGGTCTGCGAGCGGTCGCCGCCCGCGTCGTGGAACAGGAGGGTGGGACCGTTGCCCAGCTCGCCCTTGACGGTGGCGACGACGGCGTCGGTGCCCGGCCGCTCGAAGTCCTTGGAGTCGACGTTCCAGCCCAGCGGCCGCATCCCGTGCGAGGCCGCGAGGTGCCGGCTGTACGGCGTGAAGGCGCCGCCCGGTGCCCGGTAGTACATCGGCCGCACGCCGCCGGACGCGGCCGTGATCTGCCGCTGGGCGTCCATGATCTGCTGCGACTGGTAGGCCTGGGACTTCTTGTCCATCGAGGTGTCGTGCGACACGGTGTGGTCGCACAGCCGGTGCCCGGCCGCCACCACCTGCCTGACCACCTCCGGGTGCGCCTGGGCCTGGGTGCCGATCATGCAGAACGTCGCCTTCACGCCGTTCTCGCGCAGCACCTGCAGCACCTGCGGCGTCCAGACCGGGTCCGGGCCGTCGTCGATGGTGATGTTGACGGCGTGCTCGCCCCGGTCGGAGGCGTGGGCGATGACGGGGGACAGGGGCGCGGCCTGGGGAGCGGCGGGGCGGCCCGCGGCGCCCCGTGCGGCCGGGGCGCCCCCGGGCTGGCCGGCCTGCGCGGTCCACAGCGAGGCCGCGGTGGCCACCGCCGTCACCCCGACCGCCGCCCCGATCACCCGGCCGTACCATCCCCGCCCGCCGTGCCGCGCCATGTCCGCCCCGCTCCTCGCCGTGTCGTTGGGTCCTCGTGCACCTGGCAGGACGGCCGGGAAGCAGCGCGGGCTCCCCCTGTTACCGATCACGGACAATTCCGCGGCGGAACGTGGACCTCCGGCGCCGGGCGGCGAGGGGCACGCACCGGCTGCGGCGGGGTACCCCGTGACGCGCACGCACCGTGCCGGGCCCGAGGGACGGGGTGATCCTAGATGCCGCCACCAGCGGCGGGAACGTACGACACGACGACCGGGCCGCCCCGGCCCGAGGCCCTGACGAGGATCATGCTCAGTCTGCCGCCGGGCATCTCCGCCATCGACAGCGTCCTGCTGTCCGCAGAGCAGTGCCCCTGCCCCGGATCCGGCCGCCGATGCTGCCGGCCCCGGTGTGCGCGGTGCCGCCGGAACTGCTCGCCGGAACGCTCGCGTTCCTCGCCCGCGACGGCTGCGCGGCCTGCGTTCCGTCCGTGCCGGGCCGCACCTGGTCACTCACCGCACTCGGCACCCTGTCCGGGCCGCCGGGGCGGCGCAGCCCCACCCTGGCGGTGGTCCTGCCGAGCGTCGCCCCGCTGTTGCCGGTGCGGTATCAGTCCCCCTGGGAGTCCAGCCAGTCGAGGATCTGGGGGGTCACCGGGTCCGTGATGTCCGCGAACTCCTCGTGCTTCTTCAGGAACTTGGCGACGTACGGGCACACCGGGACGATCCGCTTGCCGAGGGCGCGCACGTCCGTGAGCGCGTACTGGACCAGCTGCCCGGCCAGGCCCTGTCCGGCGTAGGCGTCGTCGACCTCGGTGTGGAAGAAGACACGCTGGTCGCCGCGGTCACGATAGGCAGTGAGGCCGGCGCGCTCGCCGCCGACCCGGATCTCGTAGCGGTGCCGTGCGTCGACCCGCTCGACGACGGGCGCGGGGGAGGACTGGTTCATGATCGTCCTTTCGGCGGGAGGGGCACCGGCGCGGCGGGATGCGGCGCGGGGCGAGGGCGGCGGCGTTCGGAGGGAGGGCGGAGTCGGTCCGGAGCAGGGGCGCCCCGGGCGCGGCCGAGGCGGTCGCATGCCTGCCCCATGCCCTCGCCGGACAGGACGGCACCCGCGCGGCCATGCCCGCGGCCGGAGAACGTTCCACCACACACCGCACTCTATAGCCGTTCCCGCAGGTCATGAGCGCCGGTGTCGGTGACGGGCCCGCCGGCGGCGGCGACGTGTCGTGCCAACGCTCCTGGGGCGGTCCCGCACTGTCGGCAACGAAGGCCGTTCGCCCAGGTCCGCGGGGCGTGCTGGGCGGGCGTGGCCGGGGTGGCGCCGTTCGGGGCGACGGTCTCGCGGGGGTGGGCGTGGCCTTTCGGCCGGTCGTGAGGTGTGGAGGTGTGCGGGGTGTGTCGTGCGCGAAGGCGTACTGTGCGAAGGTCCGCGCGCGAGGGCGCCGTTCGGGGACGAGCGTCCCGTGGAGGCGGCGTCGCGCTCCGTCAGTCGCGTGGCGTCAGGATCTCCTGGAAGAGGGCGCCGTAGCGGGTGATGAGTTCCTTGCGTTCCGTCTGCAGCAGGCTCTCGTCCCGCGCCACCCACAGCGCGTACAGCAGCCCGCCGGCCAGGGCCGCCGCCAGCCGTGCCCGCAGGTCGGCGTCCGGGCCGGACAGCCGGTCGCGCAGGGGGCCGACGAACACCCGCTCGTGGGTCTCGCGCAAGCGGCCCAGGATCTGCGGCTCGTTGCTGCCGTGCACCAGGGCGAGGAAGATGCCGCGCGCCGCACCGTCGAGGTCGAGCAGCAGCGTGGCGAGCCGTTCTCCCAGCTGCTCGAGCGGGACGTCGAGCAGCGGCGCGTCGTCGATCGTCAGATGCATCGTCTCCAGGAACAGCAACTCCTTGCTCTTGAAGTGCCGGATCACCAGCGCGGGGTCGGTCCCGGCCTCCGCCGCGATCCGGCGGACGGTGGTCCTCGCGAACCCGTGGTTCCGGAACAACCGGGTGGCGGCGGTACGGATGGCGTCGCGGGTGGAGGAGCCGGATCCGGTCTGCAGCATGGGGTCAGGATAGGTGGCGTCCGGCCGCGGTGATCGGCGAACTCGTATACATGGCAGGGGAGTTGGCAGCCCGGTTCGGTGAGGGTTTCAAGAAGTTCGGTCAACAATGTTGACTCGGGGGTGCGGTGACCGCACATTACTTATCGGTACTACCCGGCGGTAATCCCGCAACCCCCACCTCACGGCCGTCGTCGTGCGTGCGCCCCCACGTCCACGCCCCCGGCGACCGGCACTCCCCCCTGCCCTGAGCCGCACATTCTCGCGAACCAGCACACGCCCGGGCTCCGTCGTGCCCGCCCTGCGTCCTATCCCGAGAAGAGGGAACCCCATGCCCCTTCCTGCCCTGCGCCGTGTCGTCGCGGCCGCCTCCGCACTCGCCGGTGCCCTGACCCTCGGCCTCACCGCGGCCCCCGCCCACGCCACGTCCACCCTCGACTACGCCGCCCTCGGCGACAGTTACAGCGCCGCCTCCGGCGTCCTGCCCATCGACACCGGCAACCTGCTCTGCCTGCGCTCCACCGCGAACTATCCGCACGTCATCGCCGCCCGCACGGGCGCCCGGCTGACGGACGTCACCTGCGGCGCCGCCCAGACCAAGGACTTCACCCAGGCCCAGTACCCGGGCGTGGCCCCGCAGGCCGACGCGGTCACCTCGAACACCGACCTGGTGACCCTGACCATCGGCGGCAACGACAACGGCACCTTCATCAACGCCATGCTCGCCTGCGGGAGTGCGGGCATCCTCACCGGGGGCAAGGGCAGCCCCTGCAAGGACGCGTACGGATCGTCGTTCGACGACGCGATCGACACGAAGACCTATCCCGCGCTGAAGTCCGCCCTGCGGGCCGTCCGGGCCAAGGCGCCGGGCGCCCGCGTGGCGGTGCTCGGCTACCCGTGGATCACGCCCGCCGCCGCCGTCCCGTCCTGCTACGCCCAACTGCCGATCGCCTCCGGCGATGTGCCCTATCTGCACGAGATGCAGGCCCATCTCAACGCCGTCGTCCAGCGCGCCGCCGAGGAGACCGGCGCCACGTACGTGGACTTCTCCCAGGCGTCCGCAGGCCACGACGCGTGCCAGGCCGTCGGCACCCGGTGGATCGAGCCGCTGCTGTTCGGGCGGAACCTCGTCCCGGTCCACCCCAACGCGCTCGGCGAGCGGCGCATGGCCGAGCGCACGATGAGCGTCCTCGGCCTCGGCTGACCCACGGCCCGCCCCGGCCGTCGTACACCTGGGGCCCGGCGCCGAACGCAGGTGCGTCCAGCGACGGGTCCCGGGCTCCGCGACCAAGGGGCGGGCACCGGCGGATCAGGCGCGTGCTCCGCCGTCGACCGGGAGCACCGTGCCGGTCACGAAGGAGGCCCGGTCGCTCAGGAGCCATGCGGCGGCCTGGGCGATCTCCTCCGGGTCCGCCGCGCGACGCAGCGGGATGGACGCCGTGATCCGCTGCCGCACACCGGGCGAGGCGGCCTCCCAGGCCCGGGTCATCTCCGTCGGCGTGAAGCCGGGGGCGATCGCGTTGACGCGGATGCCCTCCGGGCCGTACGTCACCGCGGCCGACTCGGTGAGGCTGTTCACCGCCCGCTTCATCGCACCGTACACGGGCAGTTCGGGGTTGCCCCGGAGGCTGCCGACGGACGAGTTGTTGACGATGGCACCCGCCCCGGCGGTGGCCCGTATGGCGGCGACCTCGGCGGCCATGGCCAGCCAGACGCCCTTCACCGGCTGCCGCAGTCCGCCGCCTTCGTCACCTCGGCCAGCATGGAGGTGCTCGCCTGGAACGAGCTGGCGGCCGCACTCATGGAGGACTTCTCCGCCCTGCCCCGGCGCGAGCGCAACCTGGCCCGCCGGGCCTTCCTCGGCCCGCGCACCGAGGGGCGCCGGCTGTACGGCGTGTCCGACGCCGACGCGTTCGCACGCCACGCCGCGCGCCGGCTGCGCAGCGCCGCCGCCCGCTACCCCGACGACCCCGAGCTCAGCGGGCTGATCCGTGAACTCCTGGACGGCAGCGAGGAGTTCGCCGGGCTGTGGGCCTCGCACGACGTGGACACGGAGCCGACGTTGCGCAAGACCTTCCAGCACCCGCTGGTCGGCCCGGTCACCGTCAACTGCGACGCCCTCGACCTGACCGACCGCGACCAGCAGGTCGTCATCTACACCGCCGTGCCCGGCTCACCCTCGGAGGAGGCCCTGCGGCTGCTGTCGGTCATCGGCACCCAGCGCATGACCGCGCCCCGCTGAGTCCCCCTGACGCCGGGCCGTTTGCGCGGTGTTCGGCGGAGAGTAGCCTCCGCTGCACCCGTCCAGCGCCCCGGGGCCCGGAGCCGACCGGGACGTGGAGGCGGCGCGTCACTTCCCGTACCGGGCGGCCCACTTGCCGGTCAACCGGCTGTACGACGGCACCGTGCACGACGGGTGAAGGCCGGTCGCGGTGGTCCCCGGCGGCCGTGCGGGAGGGCGGCCGGCGGCTCAGTTGCCCGCCGTGTGGTCGGGGACGTAGGTCTGCAGATCGCGCGGCGGGCGCTCGTAGCCGGTGGACGGCGGCCGGGGCGGAAGCTCCAGGACCGGCGGCGGTACGTCGTGGTACGGGACGGAGTCGAGCAGATGGGCGATCATGTTCAGCCGCGCCCGCCGCTTGTCGTCGCTCTCCACGACGTACCAGGGCGCCTCGCTGATGTCGGTGTGGACCAGCATCTCGTCCTTCGCCCGGGAGTAGGCCTCCCACCGGGTGATCGACTCCAGGTCCATGGGGGACAGCTTCCAGCGGCGCAGCGGATCCTCCAGGCGGCGCCGGAAGCGCTCCTGCTGCTCGGTGTCGCTCACCGAGAACCAGTACTTGCGCAGCAGGATCCCGTCCTCCACCAGCATGCGCTCGAAGACGGGGCACTGGCGCAGGAAGAGCTGGTGCTCCTCCTTGGTGCAGAAGCCCATCACGTGCTCGACGCCGGCCCGGTTGTACCAGGACCGGTCGAACAGCACGATCTCCCCGGCGGCGGGCAGGTGCTCGACGTAGCGCTGGAAGTACCACTGGGTGCGCTCGCGCTCGGTCGGCCTGGGCAGCGCCGCGATCCGCGCCACCCGCGGATTGAGGTGCTCGGCGACCCGCTTGATGGTGCCTCCCTTGCCCGCGGCGTCCCGCCCCTCGAAGACCACGACCAGCCTGGCGCCCTCGGCCCGCACCCACTCCTGCAGCTTCACCAATTCCGTCTGCAGGCGCAGCAGTTCCCTCTCGTAGACCTCGCGCGACAACTTCGCCGTCTTCTTGCCGGCCATGCCGCCTCCATCACCGCCGCCGACCGCCGAATCACTCACACCTTAGGCCGCAGACGGGGCGATCGTCGCCGGCTGCCGCACCCTGTCGGCGGCCCCGCCGCCCGCGCGGCCGGTCAGGGGGCCTTGGCGACGGTCAGCAGCGCGGCGGCGTCCTCGACGGCCTCCAGGCTGTGGCGGGCGGGCGGTACGACGAGGAGGTCCCCTGCCCTGCCCTCACACCGGTCCTCCCCGCTCAGCAGCGCGACGCGGCCCCGCAGCACCAGCACCGTCGCCTCGCCGGGGTTCTCGTGCTCGGCGAGAACGGTGCCCGCGCGCAGGGTGATGAGGGTCTGGCGCAGGACGTGCTCAGGGCCGCCGTAGACGGTCTCGGCGCTGCGGCCGGCGGAGGACGCCGCGGCCCGTTCCAGGTGCTCGCGCACGCGGGCGTCGAGGGAGAACTTCTTCATGGTGGTGGGACCTTTCCGGGTCGGGACCGGATGCCGGTTGCGCATCCCTCGGTGTCCACTGTCGCGGCCGGCGCCCGTCGTGTCGCGGGACCTGCTCCCGGTCGGGTGAGCGCGTAGGGTGGCAGGCAGGGCGACGTGATGACTCCGTCGGACGGCACCGGGAGGAAGCCCCATGGTGCACGAGCCACGGCAGCGGTCCCAGGAAACCCCGCAGCCGGCCGTCCCGTCGGCCGGGCAGCCGCGGCAAGCGGCCCGGAGGGGGACGCCTCCGGACGCCCCGCAGCTCGTCCTCGGCCGGCACGGACTGCGGCGGCTTCTCGGCGCCGTCGCGGCGATCAGCGCCGACATGGACAGCCGCAGCGTGCTGCACCGCATCGTGGAGGCGGCCGCCGACCTCGTCGGGGCGCGCTACGGGGCCCTGGGCGTCATGGGGGAGGGCGGCGCCTTCGTCGACCTGATCACCGTGGGGATCGACGACCCGCAGCTGTGCGCCGACATGGGGTTGCCGCAGGGGCACGGCGTGCTGCAGTCGCTGGTGGCGGACCGGCGGCCGTTGCGGGTGGCGGACGTGTCGGCACACCCGCGCGCCGCCGGGTTTCCGCCCGGGCACCCGGTCATGCGCACCCTGCTCGGCGTTCCGCTGATGGTGCGCGGGACCGTGTACGGCGACCTCTACCTCGCCGACAAGACGGACGGTACGCCGTTCGACGACGACGACCAGCAGCTGCTGACCGCGCTGGCCGGCGCCGCGAGCGTCAGCATCGAGAACGCCCGCCTGTACGCCCACCTCGCTCGCGCCGCCGAGCACTTCCAGCGCCGCATGCTGCCCGTGCTCCCGGACCTGGCGCCGTTGCTGGCCGAGGCCCGCTACGAGCCCGCGTCCGAGCTGTCCAGGCTGGGCGGGGACTGGTACGACGCCATGGTCCTGCCCGACGGTGCGACCTGCGTGGTGGTGGGCGACGTGACCGGCCACGACGTCGAGGCCGCCCCGCTGATGGGCCAGATCCGCAACATGCTGTGGGCACTCGCGCTCGACCGGTGGGGGACGCCCAGCTCGGTTCTGTCGCGCCTGGACCGCGCCCTGGCGATGCTGGAGGACCCGCCGACGGCCACGCTGGTGCTCGGGCGCATCGACCACGGCCGTGACGGACACGCCTTCTGCTGGAGCAACGCCGGGCACCCGCCCCCGCTGCTCATCGGGGCGGACGGCAGCACCGGCTACCTGGCGCCCGCCCGCCACGGGATCCCCGTGGGCATCGACCCCTCCGTCCCACGCTTCAGCCACACGCATCCCATCCCGCCCGGCGCCACGCTGCTGCTCTTCACCGACGGGCTGGTCGAGCGCCGCGGCCAGGACATCGACACCGGCCTGGCGCAGCTGGCCGCGCATTCGGGTTCCCTGGCCGGGGCTCCGCTGGAGGAGCTGTGCGACGCCCTGATCACCAGCTGCGGGGTGTACGACGACGACGTCGCCCTGCTCGCCCTGCGCACCCCGGCACCGTGACGTCGAAGGTGTCGTGCCGCATGCCGGCTCAGCGTGCTCGGCCCCGCGGCTTGAGGGGCACCGACGGCAGCTCGGGCGCGGGCAGCGGATCGCCGTCGTAGCCCTTCACCTCGCCGAAGCGGGTGCCCACCGTCCAGTCCTCGCGAGCCTGGGCGATGTCCTCGTGGCTGCGGCCGATGAAGTTCCACCACATCACGATCTCCTCGCCGAACGGGGGTCCGCCGAGCAGGACGACGCGTGCCGGGGCGTCGGACTCGTTGACGAGGGGCAGCTCGCCGGCCCCGTCGGGCACATAGCCCAGTTCGGCGGGGCGCAGCAGGGTGCCGGCGGCGCGGACGTCGCCCTGGTCGACGAGGACGCCGTGTTCGAAGCCCGGGTCGACGGCCAGGGTGAGCGCGGCGCGCGGGTCCAGGGTGATCTCGGCGCCGAGCAGCGGGGTGAAGGTGGGAACGGGTGAGACGGAGCCGGCGAGGGAGCCCAGGAAGACCCGCACGACGGCACCGTCGAGGCGCACCGGCGCGGGTTCGTGGTGCTGGAAGTCGGGGCGGGTGTGCCGGTGCCGTTCGGACAGCGCGACCCACAGCTGGACGCCGTGCAGCACGGTGGTGCCGGGTGTGGACACCTCGGAGTGGCTGATGCCGTGCCCGCCCGTCATCAGGTTCAGCTCGCCGGGACGGACCAGGGCGTGGCTGCCCAGGCTGTCGCGGTGCTCGATCTCACCGCTGAACAGCCAGCTCACGGTCTGCAGCCCGGTGTGGGGGTGCGGGGCGACGTCCATCCCCCCGGTACGGGCGACGTCGTCGGGGCCGTAGTGGTCGGCGAAGCACCAGGCGCCGATCAGGGTGCGGGCCCGCTGCGGAAGGGTGCGCCGAACGGTCATCGCGCGCGGTCCGCCGAGCGGTACGTCCCGCGGCTCGAGCACCTGCACCGGGGCCGCCGTGCCCTGCCGGTGGTCCTCTCCGGGCGTGCCGCACCGCATCTCGGCGGGCCGCGTCTCGGTGTTGCTCATCCGAGCCCACCTCCCCTCCATGATAGTTTTATGTTCAACAACTAGCAGTGAGCATAGCCCCCCGTCGCGGCATCGCGCACGTGCACCGGCCAGGCCCGGGCCGCGCCATCCGGAGGAGTCCAGGTTGACCAGTCCCGTCCCGGCCGGCGCCACCCGGCGGATCTTCGTCGACAAGCAGAGCCCGAAGGCCTACCACGCGCTGCTGCAGACCGCGGAGGCGGTCCGGGCGGTCGCCGCCGACGCCGGCCTCGACCGCGCCCTGGTGGAACTGGTCAACCTTCGCGTCTCGCAGATCAACGGCTGCGCCTACTGCCTCCATGTGCACACCCGCGCCGCTCTGCGCGCCGGGGAGACCCCGCAGCGCCTCGGTGTGCTCGCCGCCTGGCGGGACACGGAAGTGTTCACGCCCGCCGAGCGGGCCGCCCTCGCCCTCGCCGAGGCGACCACCGCCGCCTCGGACGCCGACGCCCAGGACCGGGCCTACGGCGCGGCACGGGACGTCCTCACCGCCGACCAGATATCGGCGGTGATCTGGGTGGCCGTCACGATCAACGCCTTCAACCGCGTCTCGATCATGAGCAGGCATCCGGTCCGTCCGGAGTCCTCCGCCTGAGACACCGGCTCGCGCCGCCTCCGGTCCGCCGCCGGCCGACGGCC